>CANQOM010000229.1 GCA_947625445.1 Candidatus Gastranaerophilales bacterium | reverse complement strand
AAACAAATATTAATACCGGCATTGCGAATTTTACATCATAAAGCCATTGTATATTTGATTTAAACAACATATTTATAAAACCTATATTCGGGTCAAAAATCCACTGCCAAATCATTGCTATTACTATCATTGGAGTTATAAAAGGAATAAAATATACAGTTTTAAAAATCTCTTTTCCTCTTATTTTATTATTCAATACTGCGGATAACAAAAGAGGTATTATTGTCGCAAAAACTGTTACACATATTGAATAAAACAGTGTATTATTAAATATTTGCCAAAATTCCTGTGATTTTAATAAATCAAAATAATTCTCAAACCCAATAAACTTTAATTCATTAATAAGATTCCATTTTGAAAAGCTTAACAAAAAAGAGAAAACTGAAGGCAGCAATATAAAAAGAATACACCCCAAAAAAGACGGCAATATGAAATATAATACCGATAATTTTTCTTTATTATTTAAAATATTTTTTAAGAAGTGAATTTTCATTTTTGATTTTATAAATAAACTTATATATAATTAAAAGTATAATTGTTTTTCTAATTTGTAACAAGGATTTAAGCATGACAAAAACAATGACATTCAATGCTTTTGGCAAAAATGATATTAGAGGCATATATGGAGAAGATATTACAGAAGAACTTTTTTATTACGTAGGGAAAGGTTATGTTAAGTATCTTGAAAATAAAACAGGTTTAAAGCCTAAAGAGATATGGATTAGTGTATCAAGAGATGCAAGGGTGCATTCTGAATCACTTGCTAAAGTTTTAATAAAAGGTATTACACACTCTGGAGCTAATGTTATAAATCTGGAATTAGTTCCGACTCCCATAGGCTATTATTCAGAATTTACATCATATCCTGAAACAATATCTAATGATTGTAAAATTCAAGGGGCTTTAATTGTAACCGCAAGTCATAATCCTCCGGAATATAACGGATTAAAAATGACATTTAACAGAAACTCTCTTAATGAAGAAGAAATTAAAAAAGTAAAAGAATATACGGAACAAATGATGTCAATAGATTCAGCATCTGTGAAACATGGTGAATCCAGATTATATAATATTGTTCCTCAATATATTGATTTTATAATTTCTAAGTTTGGCAGAATCGGACAAGGAATAAAAGTGGTAGTTGACTGTGCAAACGGCACTGCCGGTGTTGTTGCACCTAAACTATATAAAGATATCGGGTGTGAGGTCATAGAATTATATACAGAACCTGACGGAAATTTTCCAAATCATCATCCCAATCCGAGTGATTTATCTACTCTTGAAGATATTAAACAAAAAGTCATTGAAACAAAAGCTAATATTGGTATAGCCTTTGACGGAGATTCTGACCGACTGGGCGTCATTGACTCGGAAGGAAATGCTCTTACAGGTGATAAGCTATTATATATTTACGCAAACGATGTTATAAAAGACTTATCCATAAGAGGTGAAAAGCCGGTAATTGTATCTGAAGTAAAATGTTCTCAAGTACTCTTTGACCAGATAGAGGCAGAAGGAGGAAAAGCCATTATGGCAAAAACAGGACACGGATACATAAAATCAAAAATGAAAGAAACAGGAGCTATTTTAGCGGGTGAAATGTCCGGACACATGTTTTTTAAAGACAGGTATTACGGATTTGATGATGCAATATATGCAGGAGCAAGAATTATAGAAGTAATAGCAAAACACAAAATAAATAATCCTGATTTTAAATTAAACCAACTTCTTACTCCTTTTAAAAAGGTATGTACACTTGAAGAAGTAAGATACAAATGTCCTAACGAATTAAAAAAACAGGTTTTGGAAGAAATTAAATCAAGAATAAATGAAAATGAAAATATTTTTGATACAAAAATAAATGATATAGTGACTCTGGATGGTTTGAGAATAATTTTTCCGGACGGTTTTGCTTTAATAAGACAAAGTAATACTGAACCTGTATTTACTTTAAGATTTGAAGCTAAAACTAAAACAAAAGCTACAAATTACAAGAAAACAATGATGTCGTTACTGGATGAATGTATAAATAAAGCATCTCAGGAGGTTAAATGAAAGCTTCATTAATAGCAAAAATAACTTTATTAGTCTGTATATTATGTCTTATTTCCGGTTTCTTTACCGTAGATAAACATAGGCCCTATAATGACGAAAACAAAACAAAAAATTCTCACGGAAAAATAATATCAAACGTTAATCGAATAGCAGTAATGGAATTACAAGGAACAATTGTTTCATCAGCAGAAAATAACTTTTTTTCAAATGAAGCAAATGCATCTACTTTATATAAGTCATTACAAATTGCAGGAGAAGATAAGGATATAAAAGGGGTAATAGTAAAAATAAATTCTCCGGGCGGAACTGTTGCAATGTCGCAAAATATATATAATCAAATAATGAAGATAAGACAAAAGAAACCTGTTATAGCTCTATTAGACGATGTAGCAGCTTCAGGCGGTTATTATATTGCATCAGCTGCAGATAGAATTATAGCTCAAGAAGGAACAATGACAGGAAGTATAGG
>CANQOM010000228.1 GCA_947625445.1 Candidatus Gastranaerophilales bacterium | reverse complement strand
TCTGAACATAATTCTAATAGGTCTGTTTGTAGAATTGTGACCTTGAATAACATCTATAACTTTTCTGTTATTCATTGCTTCTAATCTTTCCAAAGCTGCAGTTAAAACAGGTTGTTTTGTATTTGCAGTAAAGTCAGTTGCCATTGCGGCGTTTGATAAGCTCAACAAAATTAATGCGCTAAAAAGCACAAAGAATCTTTTCATAAATTTCATAACAGGGAATCCTTTAAACAACTATCTAAATTTTTTAGGTTTCTTGAACCTTACAAGTTATATATCGGCAATTTAAAATTTAACTTTAGTTTTTAGTTCAAATTTTTAACTTTTTTGTAACATTTCTTAAAAATTAAAATTCAATAATATCGCTCAAAGCAAGTAAGTATTGGCATTTTAGGATTTTAACGTTACAATAATAAATATTAAAAAAAGGAATAAGAAATGGAAAATATAAGAACTAAAACAAAGATAGTAGCAACCTTAGGTCCTGCTTCAAATGACTATGAAACAATAAAAAAGCTTATAGAAGCAGGAACTACCATGTTTAGAATAAATACATCTCACGGTAAAAAAGAAGAACACAGTGAAAAAATAAAAATAATAAGGCAATTAGAATCTGAATTAAATAGAAATATACCGATATTAATAGACTTACAAGGTCCAAAAATAAGAGTAGGAGAGCTGAATCAACCTATAGAAATAAAAAGCGGTCAAGAATTAATTTTACAACATACCTTAACTCCGGAAGAAGGGGTTATTCCTGTTGATTATGAAGGAATAGCAAAAGATGCTAAAGAAGGAGAAAGAATTCTTTTAGATGACGGGAAAGTCGGATTAAAAGTTACAAAATTAGAAGGAGATAAGGTCTATACAGTTGTAGAATACGGAAATATAATAAAACCCAGAAAAGGAATAAACATGCCCGGTGCTCAAGCAAGCTTAGAGGCAGTAACAAATCGAGATAAAGAATATATTAAATTTGCCGTTGAAGAAAAAGCTGACTATCTTGCCCTTTCTTTCGTAAGAAAAGCAGAAGACATAAAATGTGCAAAGTATTATACAAAAGCATATTCTGATACTGTTATACCTGTAATTGCAAAAATAGAAAAACCACAAGCGGTAGAAAATCTTGAAGAAATAGTCATGGAAGCTGACGGGATAATGGTTGCAAGAGGTGATTTAGGTATAGAAATGTCTGCTCAAGAAGTTCCTATAGCTCAAAAAAAGATTATAGAACTTGCAAATAAACATAAAAAACCATGTATTGTTGCAACTCAAATGTTGGAATCCATGATAGAAGAACCTATACCAACAAGAGCAGAAGCAAGTGATGTTGCAAATGCAATATATGACGGAACTGACGCTATCATGCTTTCAGGAGAAACCGCATCAGGTTTATACCCGGTTGAAGCGGTCAAAATGATGACATTAATTTCAGATACCGTTGAAGATAGCTCTTACTTAAAAACAAATCTTGATATAGAAATGCTTACGGATTTAAGCCCAATTTCTCAAGCCATTGCAAATAGTGCAGTTCAAATAGCAAAAGATATGCATGCAAAAGGAATCCTAATTTTTTCCGAAAAAGGCTACACTCCAAAGATTATATCAAAATTAAAACCTTCCGTTCCTATAATTGTTGTTGTTCCTTCTAAGGAAATAGCTCGCAGACTTAATCTTTTCTGGGGTATTTTTACTTACGTGGCTAATGAATATAACAGTATTCTGGATGAAACCTTGTTTAATAAAATTGATACAAGATTAATAAAAAGAACTAATTTTAAAGAAGGCGATAATGTAGTAATAGTCAATTCTACTCCGAAATTAATGACAGGACCTATTAATACAATAAGAGTTCATAAAATAGGAGAATCCTGCTAACTGTTAATCAGTTATTTCGAATAATTTAATGTTGCAAATTATACCTAGCTAACGCATACAAGCTCAGTCATCTTCACTTCGCTATAGTGCTTCAATTTGTAATATCTTCGGAATAACCGTAAAAATTTGTTCGGACATATTTACTCTGACAATTTAAAAGGATTTTCAAGTATAATTGTTTGTTCTCTGTCAGGACCTACGCTTATGATTTTAATCGGAATACCAACAAGTTCTTCAAGTTTATTCAGGTATTTTTTTGCATTATCCGGCAATTCATCAAAAGTTTTTGCCGAAGATATGTCTGATTTCCAACCTTTAAAAGTTTCATAAACAGGTTCTAAGTATTTATGTAAATTAATATTTGTCGGGTAATCATTATAGATTTTACCGTTACGTTTATCTTTATAAGCAACACAAACTTTTAATTCGTCAAAATCATTAAATACGTCAATTTTAGTAATAGCCATTTGAGTTAAACCGCCAACCAACACACAATATCTTGACAGAACGGCATCAAACCAACCGCAGCGTCTGGGTCTACCGGTAGTAGTACCAAACTCAGCACCTATGGTTCTTATTTTTTCTCCCGTTTCATCTGTTAATTCGGTAATAAAAGGACCCTCACCCACTCTCGTTACATATGCTTTAGTAACACCTATAACATTATCAATATGAGTAGGACCAATACCGCTTCCGGTTCTGCCTCTGTCTCCTCC
>CANQOM010000227.1 GCA_947625445.1 Candidatus Gastranaerophilales bacterium | reverse complement strand
ATCCTTTCTTAGGAGAAAAAGATGTTTTTGACAGGGTTTATTATACTTCAAAAGATATAATGCAAAATTATTTAGAAAAATTTGAAGAGCTTATAAATAAAATAGGCAGATTGGCAGATTTGAAAAATTTTCCTATGCATCTTGAATTGAGGGTATCAAATGACGGCATCATTCCTATTGAAATAAATCCTATGCGTTTTGCCGGTTGGTGTGATGTTGATGTTGCTTTTTATGCATATGGAATAAATATATATGAATATTACATGAATGATAAAAAACCTGATTGGGTTGAAATATTAAAAAATAAAGGTTCTGAAATGTACTATTTCACAGGTGCTGATATCCCTTCTTGGATTGATAAAAATAATATAAAACAAATTGATTATGACGGATATCTTTCTTTTATAAAAGAACCTTTAGATATCAGGAAAATAGATTATAAGACAAAACCGTTATTTGCAATTGTAATAGGTTGTGCACGCACACAAGAAGAAATAAAAGCTCTATTAAGTATGAATTTAACAAAATTTATAGAAATGTAGGTTATGGCATCACAAAAGGATTTAACACAAGGTAATTTAGTAAAAACATTATTGTTATTTGCAATTCCATATGTGGCTGCAAATTTTTTGCAAGCTCTGTACGGTGCTGCCGATTTGATAATAGTCGGAAAGTTTTGTGATAGCAGTGTAGTTTCTGCCGTAGCTACAGGGTCTCAATTATTACAAACTCTTACTTTTTTTATAACCGGTTTAACCGTAAGTGCGACTGTTTTAATAGGTAAAGCTTTCGGGGCGAAGCAATATGATAATATTCTTAAAATAATAAATACAATGAGTGTTTGTTTTATAATCGCTTCAATTATTCTTAGTTCTTTGGTTATAATATTTGATAAAGAATTGCTATGGTTATTACAAACTCCTAAAGAAGCATATAAATCAACACTTGATTATATATTTGTATGTTCAATCGGTTTGGTTTTTATTTTTGGATATAATGCAATAAGTGCAATATTAAGAGGATTGGGTAATTCAACTGCACCAATGTATTTTGTTGCAATTTCTTGTTCAATTAATATTTTATTAGATATATTGTTAGTTGGTAAATATAACTTAGGAGCTCAAGGAGCGGCTATTGCTACAGTCGTTTCTCAATTGGTTAGCGTTATTATTGGTTTTATATATTTAAGAAAAGGTGATTTTGTATTTAAATTCAAATTTAAAAACATGAAATTTGATATTAAAACGGCAAAAGAATTATTTGAAATCGGGCTTCCTTTATCTCTTCAAGATACATTAATTCCATTATCATTCTTGTTTGTATTTTCACTTGCAAATTCAATGGGGGTTGCAGCTTCAGCTGCTTATGGCTCGGTTGTGAGGTTAAATGCTTTTATGATGCTCCCTGCCGGCTCTTTTGCAATGGCACTCACTGCATTAACTGCTCAAAATATGGGAGCGGGTAATATGGAAAGAGCATTTAAAGCTTTAAAACTTTCTATTCTGTTTGCATTTTCATTTGGAGTTGTTTTCTTTATTTGGCAACAATTATTTCCTAAAAGTGCAATTGCTATTTTTACGACGGATAAAGATGTATTAATAGCAGGTGCTAAATATTTGAGAACATTCAGTTATGATTATTTAATTGTACCGTTTGTTTTTTGTATAAACGGATTTTTCTTTGGATGCGGAAGAACAATTTTTGCTGCAATAAATGCAATATTTTCTGCTTTTGCAATAAGAGTTCCTTTAGCGTTTATTCTTGCATCTATCCCCGGATCTACGCTCTTTGAATTGGGTATTGCCCCTCCTTGTGCTTCTATTGTGACTACTTTTAGTGCTTTAATCTATCTTACATATTTATGGAAAAATAATAAATTTACTTGTGATAATATGGATTAAGATTTCTTAAGATTCTTTTAATATCTTGTGATTATTTTTAGAGTTGTTATAAAAAATTTATAAGGTACTTTTTTAAATTTTATATTAATTTAATATCTTTTATATCTTTATAAGGTATTATATTATTATGAGAATTTAAAAAGGGACTGAATTTTATGTGCGGAATAGTAGGTTATGTCGGAAAAAGAGATGTAGTAAGTGTTTTATTTAAAGGGCTTACAAACCTTGAATATAGAGGTTATGATTCTGCCGGCATGGCATTAAGAGATAACGGTGAAATTAAGATTTATAAGACTTTAGGTAAATTAATAAACTTAAAAAATGAACTTGAATTGAAAAAATCAGAGCTTCATCATCCTACATCCGGAATAGGACATATAAGGTGGGCGACACATGGAAGTCCTTCATTGGTTAATGCGCACCCTCATACATGTAGTTGCGGTAAACTGGTTGTTGTTCATAACGGAATTATAGAAAATTATAAGGAACTAAGAGAAGAATTAATAAAGAAAGGATGTAATTTCCGTTCTCAAACCGATACGGAAACAATAGCACATCTTATAGCGGATGAGTATGCAACTGTAAATGATTTAGAAGTGGCAGTTAGAAATTCCGTAAAAAAATTACAAGGTGCATATGCAGTTTGTGTAATGCATAAAGATGTGCCTGATGTCATAGTAGGGGCAAGAAAACATGCT
>CANQOM010000226.1 GCA_947625445.1 Candidatus Gastranaerophilales bacterium | reverse complement strand
CAACGAAAGTAATAGGCATAACTAATATTACTGTTGTAACATTATCTAAAAATGCAGATAATACTGCGGTAAAAAATGCTAATGTAATTAAAACAAGTAAAGGTTTACCTTTTGTTAATTTTAAAAGTTCAATAGCAAGCCAGTTAAATACACCGCATCTGGTTGTAATATTTACAATAATCATCATTGACACAAGTAAAAATATTACGTTAAAATCAACAAAATTTATAAAATAGTGGGCATTTAACCCTTCTTCCGCTATTTTTTCTTGACTTACAAGTCCGGAAAAAACTGCTACTGCAGCTCCTAAAAGAGCAATAGTAACTTTCGGAATTTTTTCAAGTGCAATAAAAATATAAGCTAAAATAAGTATCACGGCAGATATTATTATTGCATGATTTTGGACTAGTGCATAAAATTGTTCCATAATCTACCTCTCTCTAAAATGTATACACATTTTAATTTTAACAAAAACATTATTTTAATGAAAATTTATTCAATAATAATATTTTGCTTGAGATAAGCATCTATAAAACCGTCAAGGGCACCATCCATAACTGCATCTACGTTTCCTACTTCGAAATTTGTTCTGTGGTCTTTTACCATTTTGTATGGATGAAAAACGTAAGAACGTATTTGAGAACCAAAATTTATGTCTACATTTTGACCTTTTAATTTCATAAGTTTTTCTTCATGTTCTGCTTGTTTAATTGCTAAAAGTTTAGATGCTAAAATTTGCATTGCAGTTTCTTTATTTTGCAGTTGAGAGCGTTGTTGCTGACATCTTACAACTATTCCTGTCGGTTTATGTAATATTCTTACTGCAGTTTCTACTTTGTTAACATTTTGACCGCCTGCTCCGCCCGAACGCATTGTATCAACAACTATATCCTCAGGTGATATTTCTATTTTTTTACTAAAATCTTCAATAACAGGGCTGACTTCAAGACTTGCGAAACTTGTTTGGCGTTTTCCGTTAGCATTAAATGGTGAAATTCTCACCAGCCTGTGAACGCCCTTTTCCGCTTTTATTAAGCCGTATGCGTATTTACCTTCAACTTTTATTGTTGTTGATTTTATTCCTGCTTCTTCTCCGTCAGAACGCTCAATCATCTCAATTTTCCAGTGTTTTGATTCCGCATATCTCATGTACATTCTTAATAACATTTGAGCCCAATCTTGAGCATCTGTGCCTCCGGCTCCGGCATTAATTGTTATGATTGCATCAGATTTATCATATTCTCCGCTCAATGTTGATTCAATTTCCCATCTCTCAAGTTCTGTTTTTAATGATTTTATTGTTATTTCTGCTTCTTCTAATATTGAATCTTCTTTTGTTTCTTCATATAATTCAAAAAAAGTTTCTATATCACTTATTTTATTTTTCCAACTGTTAATTTTTTCAATATTATCTTTTAAATCTTTTATTTCTCGTGATATTTTTGATGAAACTTCAGGATTAGACCATACTTCACTCTGTTGCAATTTTGTTTCGTTTTCTTTTATTGAATTATTTAAAGATTCTACGTTAAAAACTTTTAATGCTTTATTAAACATTAATTTTACAGGTGTATAATTTTGTTTTATTTCTTCATATAGCAATTCACTTAACCTTTTTTCTTATCAGTGGCAAATTCTGAATCAAGTCTTAGGAATACAGGTTTTATTTTATCTTTTTCCGTAATTTTTCCCGGCTTTATTCCTCCCCATGTAAGATTTGTATATTTAAAATCAATGTTTTCTGATAATTGAGTTAAAATATCTTTAGCAATATTGGGGCAATAAGGATATAACATTATTGCAATATGTCTCATTGCTTCTAATACGTTATATAAAACTTGGGCACATTCTTACATATTGCCTTCTTTTGCCAATGTCCAAGGTGCTTTTTCTGTAACATACTTATTTACGGAATCTGCATATGATACTATATATCCTGCTGCTTCTGCTATTTCATATTTATTAAATGATTCTATTACACAATTTTTTGTATTTTCTGCCTGTATTGCTATTGGGGATGTTTTATCTGTTATATATTCCGATTTAATTTCTCCGTCAAAGTATTTAACTAACATATTAAGAGTTCTGTTTAGAAGGTTTCCAATGTTATTAGCTAAATCCGCATTAACTTTTTCTTTAAAATCTTCATCAGAATAATTGCCGTCTCTGCCAATTGAGGCAGCTGATGCCATATAATATCTGAATGCATCGGCATTTGTTAAATTAAATGATTCCAATACATCATGGGGAGATATAACATTTCCAAGAGATTTGCTCATTTTTGATTGATCTATTGTTATCCAACCGTGTGAAAAAATTGTTTCTGGCAGTTCTATCCCTAAAGACATTAATATTGCAGTCCAATATATGGAGTGGAACTTAATAATATCTTTGCCTATTACTTGAACATTTGCAGGCCAAAGTTTTTTAAATTGTTCAGATGGATTTTCTGTGTCATATCCTATTGCGGTAATATAATTTGATAAAGCATCAATCCATACATATATACTTTGCTCATCATCACCGGGAACAGGAATTGCCCATTGTACCGATGATTTTGTTCTTGATACCGAAATATCTTCTATATTTTCAAGCTGATT
>CANQOM010000225.1 GCA_947625445.1 Candidatus Gastranaerophilales bacterium | reverse complement strand
GATTCTGCATCAGGAGGTGCCTGATGCAGCATCTGTCTAATTTGTGCACCGGATGTTTGACTTCTTAATATTACATTAGGCGCAACCTTTGTATAAAATGTATCTTGCATATCTTTTGCAGGATGATTTGGAGGGAAATTAAGCATATCAAAATTTATATATTCTGTTTCAACTTCAGGACTGTATTCTGATGGCATAACCGAGAAACCAAGTCCTTGAAATATTTCAACTATTTCATTAACAGTTTGAGTCAGAGGATGTACTTTTCCTTGCGGTCTATAGTCAGAGGGCAGTGTTATATCTATTTTTTCATTTTCTAATTTTTTATTCAGCTCAATTCTGTATAATTCAGAATTTTTATTTTCAATTAAACTGTCTAATTCATCTGAAATGTTATTTGCAAAAGAACCAATAATCCTTTTATCTTCATCTGACATATCTTTCAAATTCTTTTTTATAGAATTTAATTCACCTTTTCTGCTTAAATATTTAAGCTTTACATTATCCAAGTCTTCTATAGAACTTGCGTTATTAATTTCTTCAGTTGCATTTTTTAATATAAGTTCAAGTTTATCTTTCATAAAACCCTCTTGTTTCTATACCTAAATTATAAAATAAAGAAAATTAAATATAAAGAAATTTAACATGATATAATTTTATTAATATGTCCGAGTATATTTTACTGATAAGCTGAAAATATTACACTTGAAAAATGAGAATATTAAGCAAGCCTAAATACGGATATAAAGTTCAAGGTTACAAAATAGGTTAAGTAAGGAATAAATATGAAAAAAATAATAATACTATTATTAACATTAATATTGACAGTACCTTTTTGCGAATCAAAAGAATTAACATCTCACACAAAAAGTTTGCGTGAAATGTTTCAAAATAACGAAGCAATAATTTATGCACTAAACCTTAGAACTTTTAATGCAAATGATAAAAATAAAGACGGTATAATTAATTTTTCACTTGGTGAAACATCAGGTTCATTTATAAATGCAATTGACAGGTTAGATGAAATAAAAGACCTTGGTATAAATACAATTCATTTACTACCAATAACTCCCGTAGGAAAAATAAAAGCATTAGGCACTGCGGGTTCACTATATGCAATGGCAGATTTTACAAGTTTAAACATGCAGTTATCAGACCCGCAAAGCGATTTATTATTGAAAAAACAAGCTGAAATGTTTTTTGAAGAATGCCACAAAAGAGGGATAAAAGTAATAGTTGATTTGCCCAGCTGCGGAGCATATGACCTGTTTATTAACAGACCTGATTTGTTTTTAACCGATTCAAAAAATAATCCTGTTATTCCTTCCGATTGGACTGATGTAAGATTATTTAATGTTCCTGATAATGAAGAACTTAAGAAATCAGATATATTTTTCCTTCATAAATTTTTTATAGATTACATGATAAATCTGGGGGCAGACGGAATAAGAGCAGATGTAGCAACAATTAAACCATATATTTTCTGGCAAGAATTAATTAAATATGCCAGAAGTAAAAAAAGTGATTTTATGTTTTTAGCCGAGGCATCGGAAAGTTGGACAAAACCTGCTTCTGATTCGGCATACTTTACTGACTATAAAAAATTACTTGAGGCAGGATTTGACGGATATTACGGAAACTATTTTGAATTAAAGGAATGGGATACAATGGATAAGCTAGTACAATCCGTAAAATCAAGACAAAAAGTATTAAAGAAATATCATGACAAAAAATCGACAATAGGCAGTTTTGAAACTCATGACATAGTCAGCCCTTTATTAGTAGGCGGTGAAAATTATTCTAAAATTATCATTTGGCTTAATGCAACTCTGCCTTTAAATCCATATTATGTCGACGGATTTCTTCAGGGTGATGATTATATTTATAATTACTCTAATAAAAAAGCGGATTATACTTTTACGGATGATGAATACTATTATGTACATCAAGGACAAATTGATATTTTTAATTTTTCAAGAAAACCATCGGGAGATAGCACTGTATTAATTGACGAGCATAAACTTGCAATGAATTTAAGAAATAATTTCAAAGAACAAATAACAAAAGGGGAATTTGTTGTTCTTAACTCCGATAATAATAAAATTTTTGCATATCAAAGAGCTTATAATAACAAATTTGTTAACGTAATTATTAACAGAAATTTAGCACAATCGGAAAATGTTAATATAAAAGTTAAAAATTTAACAAAAAAATCAAACATTAATTTTATAAAAACAACAGAAAATATGAAGCTTGAAAAATCAATGCTGACAATAAATTTAAAACCCTCCCAAGTAGTAATATTTACATTTGTAAACGATAGAAAATAGTACAAAAATTAATACTTTATATTATTTTTTTTATAAAATACTTGCCAAAAGTTGAAATATAAGTATAATAAAGTTTGTAATACAAGAGGAGGTTCTTATGAACAAAGAAGAATTAGTAAAAGAAGTTGCTAAAAAAGCGAAAGTTTCACAAAAAGCAGCAGCAGATGTTTTAAGTGCAACAATTGACACAGTACAAAAAACAGTTGCTAAAGGTAAGAAAGTTACTTTAGTTGGCTTTGGTACTTTTGAAGCTCGCAAAAGAAAAGCAAGAACAGGT
>CANQOM010000224.1 GCA_947625445.1 Candidatus Gastranaerophilales bacterium | reverse complement strand
ATTGCGGTTATGCTTTTTTATCAAACAGGAGAATTTTTTCAAAGTGTTGCGGTTGCAAAGAGCAGAAAAAATATTTCTGAATTAATGGATATAAGACCTGACTATGCCAATATAGAGAGAAATGGGCAAGTTGAAAAAGTAGCACCTGATGAAGTTTCAATAGGGGATACTATTCTAGTTTTTGCAGGTGAAAAAGTTCCTTTGGATGGTATTATTAAGGAAGGAAATTCTTCAATAAATACGGTTGCATTGACAGGTGAGAGTTTTCCGAAAATAGTCAGTATTAATGATGAAATTATTTCAGGCTCTATTAATATAAGCGGATTGTTAAAAATAAGAGTTACAAAAAGTTTTGGAGAATCTACCGCATCTAAAATATTAGAACTTGTAGAAAATGCTGGTTCAAGAAAATCTAAATCCGAAAATTTTATATCGAAATTTGCAAGGGTATATACTCCTGTAGTTGTTTTTTCTGCAATAGCACTTGCAATATTTCCCCCGTTAATTAGAATAATTTTTCTAAATATGCCTGCACTTTGGAATATATGGATATATAGGGCTTTAACCTTCTTGGTAATAAGTTGTCCATGCGCTTTGGTAGTTAGTATACCGTTGTCATTTTTTGCAGGTATTGGCGGTGCTTCAAAATTGGGAATTTTAATTAAAGGTTCAAATTATCTTGAAACTCTTTCTAAAGTTAAAACTATGGTTTTTGATAAAACCGGAACTTTAACTGAAGGGATATTTGAAGTTAATGCTATTCATCATAACGTAATAGATGAAAAAAAATTAATAGAGTATGCTGCATTAGCGGAATGTGCCAGTTCTCATCCTATTGCTTTAAGTCTTAAAAAGGCTTATAACAAAGAAATAGATATGTCTCGAGTAAAAAATATTCAAGAAATTAGCGGTAATGGAATTGTTGCTCAAATTGATGATATTGAAGTTATTACAGGTAATGAAAAATTAATGGAAAAATTTAATATTGAACCTATCAGATGTCATTCCATAGGAACAATAATTCATATTGCAATTGACAAAACTTATATGGGGCATATTGTAATCTCTGATGTTATAAAACCGGAGTCTGAAAAAGCAATAAAAGCTTTAAAAAAATCAGGTATAAAAAATATAATAATGTTAACCGGAGATTTATATAAAGTAGCTCAAGAGGTTGCGGAAAAACTTAAAATAGATAAATTTTATAGTGACATGCTCCCAAATGATAAATTAGAAAAAATTGAAGAAATTATAGATAACAAAAATACAGTAGCTTTTGTCGGTGACGGAATAAATGATGCACCGGTATTAACAAGAGCAGATATAGGAATTGCCATGGGGGCAATGGGTTCTGATGCTGCAATTGAAGCTGCTGATGTAGTTTTAATGGATGATAATCCTCTTAAAATTGTTGATGCAATAAAACTTTCAAAGAAGTGTTTAACTATTGTTAAACAAAATATATATTTTGCTCTCGGGATAAAATTTATATGTTTAATACTGGGGGCAATCGGAATTGCTAATATGTGGATTGCGGTTTTTGCTGACGTCGGGGTTATGATAATTTGTATTTTGAATGCTTTAAGAACTTTATTTATTAAATCGCTTTTATAAATTAATTGTTAGGAATATTATTAATAAAGTTTTTTAATTTTGAAGCAATTAGCTTATGTTCTTCTTTATTATAATGTAACCCGTCAATATCTGAAGGATGTACAAATTCATTAAAATCGAAAATAAAACAATTATATTGTTTTGCAATTTTTCTGTAAATTTCATTCGCCTTTTTTGCTTTTTCAATGCTTAGAATGTCAAATTGAAATTTGAAATATCCGTTTATTATATTATTATTCATAATTACAGGCGGAATTAAAATAATATGTTTAACTTTTGTTTTTGAAATATTTATTAAATTTATTAATCCTTCTTTAATTTCATCGAAGGATATATTAAATAAAAATTGTAAATCATTTGTTCCTATAGCTAATATTAGAATATCAATATCAGAAAATTTATTCAAAAGTTTAGGTAAATGTTTAAGTGCACAATATAATTCTCCTTGG
Organism: Candidatus Gastranaerophilales bacterium; assembly: GCA_947625445.1. GTDB lineage: Bacteria > Cyanobacteriota > Vampirovibrionia > Gastranaerophilales > Gastranaerophilaceae > Avigastranaerophilus. Next base: position 555 of record CANQOM010000224.1, on the reverse strand, counting down.
GGATTGTCAGTAAAACCGCAACGATTATTTAAGCCTTCTTCAATTACATCATAACTTTGTTTTAGTTCATTTTTTATAATTCCGCTCCATCTTTCGGAATTATTATAACGAAGAGCATTAGAAGGGTTAAAACCAAATGTATTTGAATCTCCGTAACATATTATTTTTTTCATTAATTATTTAAAATCCTTTTTAATAACATTCTAAATGAAAAATAAAATGTCCGGGTAAATTTTTACGGATACTCTGAAGGTATAAAAAAGCGAAGTCACGCAAAGAAATGAAAATAACTAAGTCTGTCTTTGTTATATAGCAAAGATATTTAGCATATTTAAACATTAAACCCTAAAACAAGTTCATATTGACAAATTTAGATATTTTTAGCGGAAATTGCTATATAAATCACTTAAATTTTTACTTGATTAAACTTTATGTTTAATTTATAAATAACACATGGACAAATAATCATGGTAGATAAAAAAGGAGATAGAAAACTATGGTAAATGTTGCAATTAACGGATTCGGAAGAATCGGAAGAAACACTTTAAGAGCAGC
>CANQOM010000223.1 GCA_947625445.1 Candidatus Gastranaerophilales bacterium | reverse complement strand
CATGCCCGTATGCATCAGCTTTAACTACGGCTAATATTTTAGCTCCGGGTTTTATTATTTTTTTTAATGCAAGAATATTTTTTTCTATTGCATCAAGGTTAACCTCAACCCAAGCATCTCTTTTTGTATTTATATTTGAAAGTCTTTGAAATTTCATATATACATAATAACTTAAAAACAATATTTATTATAATATATACTTATGAAAAAATTACTTTATTTTATTTCTAAATACAATATCTTATATTTGGCAATTAATTTTATAGTTGTACTAATTTGTTTTAATAAATATAAGTATAATTTATATTTACCATATTCAGATATAGGCAGAGAATTTTACATTCCCTCTCAAATGAATAATGGATGCATTTTATATAAGGATATTTTTAATGTTTATGCTCCTTTAGGCTATCAAATAAATTCAATTATTATAAAATTTTTTAGTAATAAATTAAATACATTTTACTCAATTGGGTTATTCCTAACAATTATCAATTTAACAACAATCTTTCTAATATCTAAAATATTTACTAATAAAGGTATTGCATTTGCAATAACAATGTTATTAATACCTACTTGTGTATTTTTCCCTTCAATATCAAATTGGATAACTCCATATTCATATTCTGTTTTATATGCTTTAAGTTTTATATTATGTGCAACATATTTTCTTATAAGGTATATAAAAGAAGAAAATCCCAATTATATTGTATTATCCTGGTTATTTTACGGAGCAAGTATTGTTTCTAAATACGAATTTTCAGGATTTATTATTCCCTTAATCTTTTCTATGACGGTAATTAAATCAAATAAAAAAGATATTTTCAAAAGTATTTTATATTTTATAACTGTACCGTTTATTTCATTTTTTTCTTTAATAATACAAGGAACTACCATTAAAAATATTTACGATTCATTTTTTAATATGATAAATTTGTTAAATTCATATTCAATAAAATATATTTACTTCTACAACGGATTTAACATTTCAAAAATTACACTTGTTAATGCAATAATAAGCATCAAGGAAGATTTAATTTATATAATATTAAACATAAGAAGATACATACAAGGATTAACATCAATAACCGACATGCAAACTAATGCTCTTTCAATGAGATTCACCGGTTATTTATGTATTTTATTAAGCATCCTTTTAATAATAAAAGTCCTGAAAAAGAAACAATCAAAAGAAAAAGAAGATTTAGCTCTTATTTGTATTTCATTATGTGCTATAACAACAAGTTTTAAATGTATAGGTTCAATCTCTTTTGAAATATATGGAACTTTTTTCTTCCCATTGTTAACTATTGCTATATTTTCAATAATTTACTCAAGTAAATTTATAAAAATATTCAATAGAATACTTATTTTTATTCTTATCTCAATAACATTCTTTTATTATATGGACAACAATAAAAATATAAATGAAATGAAATTTAAAAAATTAAATACAACAAAAGGCGAGATAAAAATAAGACAAGAATTTTATAACGAAACAAAAGAGATTATAGATTATATAAAAACCAACACAACAGAAGAAGATGTAATACTTTTAATACCGGAAGGTGTATTGATTAATTATTTGTCAGACAGAAAATCAGATAACAATCTATATTACTTAATTCCTCCAAATTGCGAAATAAGAACTTCGGAAAATATAATAAATAATTTAAAAGAATCAAAACCCAAATATATAATTATAAGTAACATTATTTATAACGATTACGGACAAACTTCATTTAAAAATTCCTGGGGAATGATTATATTTGATTATATAAGTAAAGAATATAAATATATGGATACTATAGGAGAAGATTTTACTCTTAATATATATAAATTATGATATACTGTTCTAGAAATGGGAATATATATGAATAAAGAAGAACAAATAAAGATAATAGAAAATATGCAACAAGTTGTAGAACAAATGAAACTTGATGATATAGAAGAAGATTCAAGTCTGGCAGAAAGAATGTTTGAATGTTCATGCTGCGGAAAAACAAAACCTTTAGCCGGGTCAATTCAATATAAAGATTACAGGTTGTGTAATGACTGTGTGCTCTTAGCAGAAACAGGCTTTGCCATAGGAAAATTTAAGAATATAGAAGAACTAATAAAAGCAATGGAAGACACACGACTTGAAGAAATGTGCGAATATATAAAACGAGAAGAACAAAGAGAAAGCAATTAGAGTATGCATCGATTAACATATTTAAACGAGCATTTAAAGAAGGGTAAACTGATAAGATGGCCTTCTCAATGTTTTCCTTTGCCTGTTTATATTACACCTTGCAATTGGTATTCACTCAATTCAACAGACAGATATGCATATATGAATATGGTAATAGATGCATTAAATGAATGGGAACGAGTAGGAGAAGGCAGATATTCTTTTACACTTGCAAATTCATTAAATGTTTCACAAATGAATATTGAATGGAGAAGAGTTGAAAGAAAATCTCTTGGTAATTGCCAATTTAGTTTTGATAAAGAATCAAGATTATATTCTGCAGAAGTATCTATTGGTATATCAGACGGCATAATACATAAAGAATACATGGATGAAAATGAAGTATTTCATACAATATTACAAAAAATCGGTCATGAATTAGGTTTAGGTCATTCAACA
>CANQOM010000222.1 GCA_947625445.1 Candidatus Gastranaerophilales bacterium | reverse complement strand
GTGGCAACATATTTAGGCGAGTGATACTAATCGGACGAGGGCTTTTCCTAGTGAAAATTTTAGTAATTTTCTAGGTTAAGATTATCTTTTGATGATTAGATATAATTCTTTGCAGTAATCAGTGTACAAGCGGAATGCTTGTTAAATGACCGATTTTTAAATAAAAGGTCATTTTACAAAAAATTTCCGGTGACCAAGCGGTAGGACACCACCCGTTCCCATTCCGAACACGGTCGTAAAGACTACTTGCGGTGAAGATACTTGGCGGAAGACCGCCCGGAAAAATAGCTAGTTGCCGGATTCAAGTTTAGAAGGAGTTAAGTGAAAGCTTAGCTCCTTTTTATTAAATAAATTTAAGTGATTGATTAAGAAATAGTCATTAATAATACATATAAATAATTGTGTTAAGTTTTGTAAAAAGGCGGGCAATTTTATCATTTTAAAATCCTTTATATCTATGTAAGGTTAAGTTTATTTATTTTAGGAAAAGGTATGTCAGAAGGTATTAGTCCTGTATCAAATAAAGAATATGTATTAAATTATAGAGATATTATTAATCATGGTATAGAGAATTCAAAATCAGATGAAAGTATCTTTAATGTAAATAATGCTCCAGAAAATGTAGTATCTGAAGCAAATATAAATGTTTTAAATGAAAAATTATCTAATGTTCAAGATGAAAATGGATGTGTAAAAAGAATATGGGATGCATTTAAAGATAAAACAGGCGTTGGAGTATCTTCAAAAGATTGTAATGATGCAATAGAAAGTTATAAAAGAGGAGAAATAACTTATGAAGAGGCTTTAGCCAAAATAGATGAATATAAAAATAGGCAAGATAGCAGTTTAAATTTATTTTCAAATATAGCAACAAGTTTTGCTTCTATAGGAGCAGCAACACTATTAGGGGTAGCAATCTCTGGTGGAATGGCTGCCATACCATTAATAGCGCTTGCAGGTATAGGTGCAGGAACAGGAGCACTTGCAAAAATGGGATTTAAGCTAGCAGATAGAGCTACTAATAAAAAGCAAGGTGATGCTTTAGACGGAAAACAAATGTTAAAAGATGGATTGTCGGGTGCAGTAACTGGAAGTATAGCTGCTGCAACAATGGGTACAGGTTCTTGTTCATCTTCTTTAAGTTCTTCTATTGCAAAAAGCGGATTAAAAGGTATGAAAACAGGGGCAATAACAGGTTCTATATCAGGTGCTGCCAATTATACAATTGATAATGCTTTTGATAAAGATAAAGATATGAAAATGTCTGAATTGATTAAAGCATCTGTTCAAAATGGTATATGTACTGCAGTAGTAGGTGGCATTATCGGAAGCACAAACGGAGCTTTAAGATTTGAAGGTAAATTAAGTTCCGGAGGAATGATTAATAAAGTTGGTGATACTGTTGAACATGCCACGACAAAAGATGTATTTGCAAATGGTGTTTGTTCTTCTGCCTATAAGCTTGGTAATGATAGGCTTCATGCAATTACCTCATAAAAAGTTTGTTTAACCCGTAAGTCAGCCAAAAATAATTTGTTTTTGGCTTTTTTATTATTAAGAAAAATTAAAATTTCTCTTTTTTCATTAAAGTTTTTTTATTTTATGCCGATAAATACTTTATGAAAGGGAGAACTCATGTCTGAAACAAACAAACTAAATTCTTTAGCCAAGTATAAAAATATATTTGGCGACACAAAAGAAACCATCAAAGCGATTCAGAATTTTATCAAATCTTCACAACACAAAGTTGAAGATAATGATCAAATTGCTGAAGACGAACCTGCTGCTTCAATTAACAGAGTGTTGAATAGCAGAGTTGATGATACTTCCGTTGATATTCAGAAGATTATAAACAATTTATAAAATTGTAAGATTTAATCAATTGAAGTAAGGGTGTAAATGTGTTATGATTAACCCACGGTAAAATTACTGAGGGGTTAATATGAAAAAAATATGGATTCGTGATATTAAAGATTACGAAGGTAAGGAAGTCGTTCTTCAAGGGTGGCTTTATAATAAGCGTTCAAGCGGAAAACTTCATTTCTTACAACTTCGTGACGGCACGGCTGAGATTCAAGTTGTTGTTTTTAAAGGCAATGTTGCAGAAGATGTTTTTGAACTTGCCGATAAAATAACACAAGAAAGTTCAATAGAAGTCAGAGGTACAGTAAAAAAGCATGACCGTTCCAAAATCGGTTATGAAATAGATGCAATTGATGTAAAGCTTATTTCAGCTTCTATAGACTATCCTATAACTCCTAAAGAGCATGGCACACACTTTTTAATGGAACATCGTCATTTATGGCTACGTTCATTAAAACAAAATGCTATTCTCAGAATCCGTCACAGAATTATTAAGTCAGTTCGTGATTTCTTTGATTCTCATGGATTTACATTAGTTGATGCGCCTATATTCACACCCAATGCGTGTGAAGGCACTACTAATCTGTTTGAGACAGATTATTTTGACACGAAAGCATATTTAACCCAATCAGGTCAATTATATATGGAAGCGGCAGCGATGGCGGTCGGAAAAGCTTATTGCTTTGGACCTACTTTTAGGGCTGAAAAATCCAAAACAAGAAGGCATTTAACTGAGTTTTGGATGGTCGAGCCTGAAATTGCTTTTGCTGATATA
>CANQOM010000221.1 GCA_947625445.1 Candidatus Gastranaerophilales bacterium | reverse complement strand
AATGGAGGTACTGCATTCCCAACTTGACGATATTGGGCACTTCTTGTACCTTGAAAAACAAAATTATCTTTAAAGGATTGTATTCTTGCAGCTTCCCTTACTGTAGGAATTCTATTATACAATGGGTGGAAATAATTGCTATGAGCATTTCCTGTATCAATAGTAACCGAAACATCATCTTCCTTTAATCTTTTATATGCAGAAGAATGTCTATTATCTCTTTGATTCTTAAATAATTCTTTTGGAATACTTGTCCAATTTTCACCTTGTTTTACATAAGAAATTCTTTCTTGAACAATCTTAGCAGGATATTTAATTTCATGATTTTTAACAATATTGTCTTTATCCCTTAAATATCTTCTATAGGAAGTGATAGGGTTGCTCTTTAGAGTATAATTTGTATCTTTAATATTTTTATCAAAACTATAAAGTTCACCTATTGCATCTTCAACAGTTACAATATTTTTTTTGTGCATAATATCAAATGAAAAATTAAAGCCCTTTGTTATTACAAAAAAGTTTCTTAATCTTCTTTGTGGGACTCCATAATCTGAAGCATCTAAAATTTTATGCGTTACCTTATAGCCTTTAGATTCAAATATTTCATATATTTTATTTTTTGCATACCCATTATCACGAGTTACAATACCCCTGACATTTTCAATTACAATAACTTTCGGTTGTGCTGCATCAACAAATTTTACAAATTCATAAAATAACTTATTTCTTGGATCTTCACCACTTTGATACCTGTTAGCAGAAGAAAAACCTTGGCAGGGTGGTCCCCCTATAATAACATCAACATCCGAGATTTTACCGAAGTAATTTTTTATTTTTTCAAAACCTATATCCAATAAGTCACAACATATTCCTTTTGCATCTTTAAAATTATAATTAAAAGTGTCTATTGCGGCTTGATTAAAATCAATTCCGCCAATGATTTGGTATCCTGCTTGCTCAAACCCTGAACTTAATCCCCCACATCCACAAAATAAATCTAATACTTTTAGCCTTTTCTTATTCATTCCAAGTACTCCAACATAATTATAACATACAAAAATTTTTGTGTAGGTTTGTAAAAATAGCTTAATTATTTGAATATTAATTGTTTTTACATTTTAGCAATTTTGTAATATATGCTCGGCAGATTTATATTTAATTTTATAATTTACTGCTAAATATAAGGACTTTCGGTTATTTTATTAAATATCTAAAATGGAGAGGTTTGTTTGGATTACATATTATTGCACGACTAAAATGCAGTTATATTAAGAAAAAATGTGTTTCTCCAGTTCGAATCTTTCCTGCGGAGATTGATAAAAAATCCTAAATTGACTGACAAAATATATTTATGTCTCGGGATTCCATGGTATTTTTGAATAAAACAACGCTTCTCCCTTCTCCTCCAAAGATACACACCCTACCTTTTTCGTCACTAGTTTGAATTATGATAAAATTTAAATAGGTTATGTGCCTGTTTTATATCTAAAAATCATGTTTGAGAAAGGATTTTGTATGAAAACAATCGGTTTGATTGGTGGTATGAGTTACGAATCTACTATAGTTTATTATAAGTTAATAAATAAAATTGTGAATGAACGCTTGTCAGGTTTGCATAGTGCAAAAATGATTATAGAAAGTTATGATTTTGCTGAAATAGAAAAAGAACAATCAAAAGAAAACTGGGAAAAACTAGCTGAAATTTTGATAAAATCAGCTCAAAAACTTGAAAAGGCTGGGGCTGATTATATTGCTATTGCTACAAATACAATGCATTTAATGGCTGATGATGTTCAAAAAAATATTTCTATTCCGCTTATACATATTGCCGAAGCTACGGCAAATTATATTATTGACAAAAATATAAATACAGTTGCATTATTGGGTACAAAATATACTATGACAAAATCTTTTTATAAAGATAAATTAATAAATGATTATAAAATAAATGTTATTACTCCAAATTTAGACCAACAAGATATTATTAATAAAATTATATATAATGAGCTTTGTGTCGGTTTAATTAATGATAATTCTCGCAAATTAATTCTTGATATTATAGATGATTGTACTAAAAAAGGAGCACAAGGGGTAATTTTAGGTTGTACCGAATTGCCAATTATAATAAATAAGGCAAATATTCCGATAATAAACACAACAGAAGTTCACTGCATTGAAATTGTTAAACGTATAATTACGTAATTATAGCATAATTTGTCAAGATGATTATTGTGAACATATTATTAGAATTTATTGCCTTTTGAGTATATTTTTATAGATACTCTTATGGGTGAGAGTATATTTTCGTTAATATACAATATTTCTTGTCTGCCAAAGATAAATATTATCGCCTAAGAATCCGCCTTCAATATCTTGAGGATATTTAAGTTCTTTTTCTATAACCATTGCATTCTCGAACAACTTTTTTACCATTGCATTCATTTTCTTATCTTGAGATAAGTTAATATACTCAGGTGTTTTAATTATCTTGCCGTTTTCATCATAGGTAATAGAATCATTATTTAATTGAGTTGAAATATAGTTAATTTCCCCTGTTGTTTTGTTGTAAATATAAACATATGGCCGTTTAATAGAATTTTGATATTCATATTTAGAAGGTCTTATCATTTCAAGTCTTGCA
>CANQOM010000220.1 GCA_947625445.1 Candidatus Gastranaerophilales bacterium | reverse complement strand
TCTTTTCTATCGCTTCTTTTTGATGCTTTCGCGAGTAAGCATATGAGTTGTAGTGTTTTTGTTGCTCAGTTGTTAGCAATTTTGTGTGGTATATTGTGCCATACCAAGTTGTGTTTGGTTGCGTTATTTTGCCGCGTGTTTGATAGTAAATTTCTTGCTCGGTTGCAAGTTGTTTAAAAGTTAGTTTTTTCATTTTTTCACTCCTTATTAACTTAATACAACACTAAGTGTTATATTCCTATGTTGTTTGATAAAATATTATTATAAAATTTTTCGGCTTTATCATAATCATAAGTCCCCAGTAACTCAATTGTTTGTGAAAATAGTCCTTTAGAGTTATATTCTATACTAACCACAAAAAAATCTCTGTCGGTGTCTTCTTCACAAAATTGCTCAATTAGTAAATTTAATTGTTCGTCCGTGTTTGGTATCTCATAAATTTTTAATGTTTGTTCAAAACTCATAATTTTAACTCCCTTTAAAACTTAATACAACAAAAATTGTCCAGTTCCTTAAATTTTTCAAAAATTTTTACAATTTTACAATTTAGTTTCAATTTTTTTTACAAGATTTTTACAAAATTAAAGGGCAAAAGTGCCTATAAAATAGGTGATTTTTACAATTTTTACAAAAATTTTGAAAAAAGTTTATATATAATTATATGTGTATGCATATATGTATGTATATAGTATTATATATTTTTTATATATAATTTTTATATAAAAATTGTAAAAATTGTAAAAATACACTATAAAATAGATAGTTTTAAAACTCAATTTTGTAAAAAAGTTGTAAAAATTTTTGTAAAAATTTTAATACCCAGTAAAGAAAAATTTTTTATCGTGTAAAAATGTGTGCAACAAAATTTGAAGAGTTTAAATTTTTAATCGTTTCGATAAACTCATTTATACACTCTTCCAAAGTATCAAATGATATTGATGTTATAAAATTTTCGTTTTCGTTATCATCAATTGTATAATATATTTTCATTTACCCCCCTTTGTTATATTAGATTGCTATTCAATTTTTGTATGGCGTAAATAACGCTCTCTTGATTTAAACATTCTTTACTTTTAATTTTATCAATTATTTGCAAAACTCTCTTTTTGTCTATAAACTCTAACTCCACGCGTAAAGATTTTTCTTTAATAAATACCCCGTCCATATGTTTGTAACCGCCGTTTGTTTGGTATATAGTCCAGCCGTCCGCGTATGATTGTAAAATTTGCTCAACTTTTTGTGTGGCTTGTTTGGTTGTGTAAATTTGGTGTTTGGTGTCTTTATCGCTTAGTCCTATGGTTAAAATGTGTTTGGTTATTTTCATAGTTTAGTTTGCTCCCTTTATATAATATGTGTGGCGTGGGGTTATGACTTTTAGTGTATCATTTGCCAACATATATGCGCAAGTAAAAACTTGACAATTGTGGCTTAATATTCTAAAATCATAACCGCCGTTAATATTCATTTCATTTAAATAATATTGTTCTATGGCTCTTTTTGTACTTGATGGATTGTTGTATGCGTCAAAAATTGAAAAATCATGGCTAGTTGCATATTGTTGCAAATAATGTTTTTGTTGTTTGTTCATAATTTAAAATCTCCCTTTAAAAATTAAAATTTTTATTGACGGCTCAACGCCGTTCATTAAGTTGTGTTTTTACTAGGTATTAAATACCTAGTAAATGCCTTAACATAAAGCGTTTTGTGTCCTGTGATAAATTGCAATGCATGTAAAATCTTATTAAGTTGTAAAACTCTTGTGACATAGTGTCAACTCCCTTTAAGCAAGCGGGCGGTTATGCTCCGCCTCTTATCTATAACTATTGCTTGCATGATAAGCCCAACAAATATTTTTGTATTTGTCAAGCATTTTTCAAAAATATTTTTAATTTGCAAGGGCGGTGACTAGTTATAATATATAAATATATTATAAAAATTTCAGTCTGCTTGCTATTTACTTTGAGTTGTATTATCGTGTTCACTCAATCTCCGCAACGGTGTACCGTCAAACTACGCTAGTTATATAACTAGATATTAAACTAGAAAAATATTTTTGTTCGTAACTTTTTCGTCGTTGTTGTGAAAATTGTTACACCTATTCAAAAAAGGTTTGCATACTGAGGGCGTTAAGGCGTAAGCCTTAAAGCGAAAAAGCCGATTGAGTGTTTGAGTGATTGTAATTTTATATTTATATAAAATTAAAGGGGTAATCACACCCCCACCCCGTTGTCCCACGGCGTCTAAAGGTGTTGTATTTTTCATCTCCATCTACCAATTTTCAAATCTCACCCCTACCCACATCACTTTTCAGTACCTTCTCCATCTCTATAAAATTTTCTAAATTTTTCGTTACTACTTTTGTATGACTTAGGAGGCATACTACAATGTTCAATTATTCACAACCAATACACAACATAATCTTCCTTACCCATCAAGAAGCAGAGGCATACATCTTACCCCCTAGCTCTCAAGTCTTCTTAATGGATAAGGATTCCCCAACATTTTATATCAAATCAACGGACAACTTGGGTCAATCGACACTTACCGAGTACACGTTCACACAAAAAGAACCCCCTGCTCCCCAAGAGTACGTAACCAAATCCGATTGGGAGTCATTCAAAGAAGAGATACGCACTATGCTTACTTCAACATC
>CANQOM010000219.1 GCA_947625445.1 Candidatus Gastranaerophilales bacterium | reverse complement strand
TACAAGAGTACTTTCAGTTTTAATGGTTTTTATTAACTCTTTGGCTCTATTTTTAACTGTTAATTTAATTGTCTTAGGTAAGGTAATTTTAAATTTTATGCTTGAATATACTGCATTATCTCAATTATCTATAGATATTATAGGAATAGCAAGATGGCCTGTATCATACATAGCTCTTGTCTTTTGTGCAATTGGAAATTATTATATTTTGCCTGCCGTTGAGGGTAATGATAAACTTAAATTTAAAAGCGTTTTGCCCGGAACTATGTTCTTTAGCTTGTTCTGGATGCTTGGTTCTTGGTGCTTTTCTTTATATTTGAGTAATTTAAATACATATAATAAAGTATACGGAACAATTGGTGCTTTTGCTATATTAATGGTTTGGTTATATTATACTTCTTTAATTGTATTAATAGGCGGAGAAATAAATTCAAGGTGTTATTCAAGACTATTGGAAAAAAAGATGAAGCTTAAAGTGCTGAAATTGTTTAAATAATTCTATATTATTCCTTTTCTTTCGCTTATTTTGTAATACTTATGCAGTAATATTAAGTTTTGTAACAAGAATATATAATTCTGAAAGCCAATATTTAAAGGCTTTTTGGAATATTTTACAAAATAAATATAAAAAGTATATACTTGATATAGCAATTTTATATAAAATTTTGTTTTTATATAAGTACGAGATACGAATAAGAGGAATAAAAAAAATGAGTTACGCTTTATTTGCACAAAGAAAAGTTGTTTTAGACGGTCAACTTAATACTTTAAGTTTATTACAAACACAAAGATCAAATGAACAATATAGTTTAGCAACAAGAACATTATCACTTCAACAACAAATGAGTAGTTTACAAGCAGCACAATCTTCTGAATTAGCTGAAATGTATAAAAGATTATCTGAATCAACTGATTCTGATGACAGAAGCAGTATTAATGCAGAAATCAAATCAAAAGAAGAAGAATTTGAAGGTGAATTAGATGAAATAAACAGAGATATATATGTAATTTCCGTAAAAGAACAATCAATTGAAATGGAAGTTAAAAGACTTGATACTATGGTAAGTGCTATACAAAAGCAATTAGAAGCCGTAGAAGAAGCTGAATCTGACGGAATTGACAGAGCTACACCAAAATTTAAAGGTGTAGGCTAATAAAAAAGGTTTAAAAAATAACAAACAAAAAATTAATTATAAATAACAATACTATATTACTATAATACTCTTTTTCGTATCTTTAGGAGAAGCAAATGTTTCTCCTTTTATTTTTTTTATTTGCAAAAAATAAAAAATAGTTTAAAATGTTAAATATAAATGTGATTAAAAAATATAAAATTGTGGTACTTAATAAGTAAACAAAAATAGAGAAGTAAATTTAATTACGCAAATAGGAAGTATATATTATGATGAAAAAAGAAAGAGCATTTTCTCTTGCTGAATTGCTGATTTCACTCTTGGTGACCAGCATGGTATTAGCAGCAACCGTACCGACGGTAACTCGGAAGATGGCAAGTACAAATGAAAATATATGGCGGATGACTAACAGTGCCGATCCATATGCTGCCACTAATGACAGACAAAAGGTAATTATAGGAAATTCCGAAGATAGGTTTATTGGTGATGATAATCCAAAATTATCAATTGTAAAGCCTGCAGGAAATGACTCTTCTTTTTTATCTTTTTACACAAAAAATAATGATTTATCCAAGAATCCAATTTTGTCAGGTCGAATATATGCGGATGATTCAAACTTGGGTATGGGTGTAGGAGTCTTTAATAAATTTTCTAATGCAAAAAATAATGTTGCTTTTGGGCAAAATTCATTATTATCTATTAAAAATGGAATTTCTAATATTGCAATAGGTAATAATGCATTGAAATACATTGAAGGTGGTTTTAATAGTGCAAATAAAGATATTGGTAATTATAATGTAGCAATAGGAACAAATGCATTAACATTTAATACAAATGGTAATAAAAATACAGCTATAGGTCATCAGGCATTATATTATTCTTTAGGTGGTTCAAATACTGCAATAGGATTTGAAGCGCTAGTTGGTAATAAAGATGAAGGTTCCAATAATAATGGGAATGCAAATACTGCAACCGGGTATCGTGCATTAAAATCAAATTTGGGCGGACATCATAATACCGCAATGGGTTATAGTTCTTTGGGAAATACAAAAAAGGGGAATTATAATGTTGCAATAGGAAGTTATGCTCTAAGCCAGCCTAATGACAGAGCATATATAGAAAATACTGCTATTGGTTTTAATTCAATGTCAAAGGATAAAGAAATAGAAGACGATGATAAAAATAATGCTAATAAACCTTTGCTCGTTTTTACTGACACAGGCGGAATTACTTCAACATCAATAAAATCGGCAGGTAATGTTGCTATTGGTTCTTATTCTCTATCTTCAATTACGGAAGGTTCAGCCAATGTTGCAATAGGAAGAGGTGCTCAAAGAAATATAACAACCGGTTCAGCTAATGTTGCAATAGGATATGAAACCATGACAACAGGAAAAACCGGAGTAGGAAATATAGCAATAGGTACAAAAGCATTGCATAAAAATGGAAGACTTGATGAAAATGGCAATGAAATTAGTCCAAGGTCTTACAATATAGCAATTGGGTATGAGTCTCTTGCAAATAATTCAGGACAATATAGAAATGC
>CANQOM010000218.1 GCA_947625445.1 Candidatus Gastranaerophilales bacterium | reverse complement strand
ACAATAGATTCAGACATAGTAATAATTCATGATGGAGCAAGGCCAGCAATAAAACAAGAATACATAGATGCTTGTGTAGAAAATATGGAAGAATTTAAAGGGGTTACAGTAGGAGTAAAATCAATAGATACAATAAAAATAGTTAATGATGATAATGTAGTAATAAATTCAACTAATAGAAATAATACATGGGCAATACAAACACCTCAATGTTTTGATAGAAATATTTTACTAAAAATGCATGAAAAGTATAAAAATGAAGATGCAACAGATGATTGTATGCTATTAGAAAAGAACAATTATAAAATCCCTGACCATAGAAGCAATAATAGGACACATGTCATCAAGAAAAATACATTCTTTAGAAGCAGGCGTTATATTAATTGCTGACGGATGTGATATGACAAAAGGCAGAGCAAGAATACCGTTATCAATAAATAATGCACCAAAAGTCGGTGATATTCATAAATATTCTGCTAATGCAATAACACGAGTAAGTATAAATCATGGGAAAAATAAGCCAATAATGATAGATATTGAAATGTCGGCAGAGGTCGGTTTCTTCCAGATAGAAGAAGTATTACTTACAAAAGTTAGCTCAAGCCCGGCGAAACAGTATATTGAACTTTATGCCGGAGTCTCAGGTCAAGAACGTAAATGTTATTTATAATTTTCTTCAAAATTAATTAGTGAATTAATTATATTGCATAATTCATTAAATCTGTCTTTGTTATGAATATAGCTATAACCTAAAACAACTTCAAGAGATGTAGCTTTTGAATGTAACTCTTTATTAATTCTTCTTGCACTTGATGTAGGGATATTTCTGGCTCTTCTTGCAAGTTCAAGCTCTTTTTCATTTAAATAAGGAGTAAGTTTTTCCAACAATTCACTTTGAAATCCTGCATTTACAAAATGAATGGTATATTTATGCAGTCTCTGTAGATTCGATGTCATAAAAATAGTATGTTCCCTTATGAATACTTCATAAACTGCATCACCTATATGTGCGTAATTTTTTATGTTTAATTCTTGCATGGTATTTATTATATCAGGATTTTATCATAAATTTATATTTCATTTTTTTAATTTTCTCGAATAATATGTTTGTTTTATAATAACAATAATTTAGTTTTTTAGAAACGGAAGAGATGAAACAGAAAATTACTTCTATTATAAATAATCTGGTAAGCAGAAAATCAACAGATGAATTTATTGCACAAAGTAATAAAACAGAATTAAAAAAGACATTAAATATAATGGATTTATTAATTCTTGGAATTAGTGCGGTAGTTGGCACCGGAATATTTACAATAATTGGGAGCGCAATAGTAGGGAGCTCTGAAGGACTTGGAGCAGGAACGGCAGTTGTAGTGTCTATGTTAATAGCAGCGTTGGCAAGCTTGTTTTCTGCGTTAGCATATTCTGAAATGGCGGCTATGATTCCTGTAGCAGGCAGTGCTTATACATTTACATATGCCACAATGGGCGAATTTATGGCTTGGATGGTTGGCTGGATATTAATGCTGGAATATGCAATAGGAAATATTACTGTTGCCACTGCCTGGACAGGCTATTTGACTCAATTGCTTAAAGGCTTTAAACACATTCTTCCTTCTTTTATAGTTAATTGCCCTTTGTGGTTAAGAAATGATTTTCGTTCAATATATGCTTTGTGTGATAAATATGGGTTGGATGTTCACGATAAAATGCCTTTTATTCATTTGCCTTTTGGGTTTGAAATTCCTGTTGCAATAAATATTCCGGCTATATTTATAGTTTTACTTCTTACAATTTTATTAATAAAAGGGGTAAAAGAGTCAACACGTATTGCCGGATTAATGGTATTTGTAAATCTTTCAATAATAATATCATTTGTAATTGTCGGAGCGAAGTATATAGCACCTGCAAATTGGGTGCCGTTTGCACCTAATGGCTTTGAAGGAATACTTGCAGGTACTTTTATAATCTTTTTTGCATATATTGGTTTTGATGCTATATCTACTGCTGCAGAAGAAACAAAAAATCCGCAACGAGATTTACCTGTTGCGATTATCGGTACTTTGTTATTGTGTACTCTCTTATACATTTCTGTAGCATTGGTATTAACCGGCATAATACCTATGAGCAGTATTGATACTTCTGCTCCTTTAGCGCATGCAATGAGGTTAATAGGAAAAAATTGGTATGCAGGTGCAATATCTGTAGGCGCATTATGTGCTTTAACTTCTGTATTATTGGTATACCAGCTTGGAACAACAAGAATAATATATGCGATTGCAAGAGATAATTTTCTGCCGAAAAATATTATGAAAATTCATAATAAATTTAAAACACCTCATATTATAACTTGGTTGTCAGGATTAATTGTAATTTGCGGTTCTTTATTTATGGATTTAAATATATCAGCTGAATTATGTAATTATGGTACATTTGCTTCATTTGTAATAATATGTATAGAAGTATTAATTTTAAGAAAAACAGAACCAGACAGAATCAGACCGTTTAAAGTTCCGTTTTGTCCTTTATTTCCTATATTAGGTATAATATTATGCAGTTGCTTTATGATATATAAAGGATTATCTGGTGGTGATTCATCAATATATTTTCTTCTTTGGATTATTATAGGACTTGCTATATATGTATTCTATGGGTATAAAAATAAAAGAAAAACAAATTAAGGA
>CANQOM010000217.1 GCA_947625445.1 Candidatus Gastranaerophilales bacterium | reverse complement strand
CCTTCATTTTCACCTGCGGGTGCAATTCTGATTTTAACGTGTCCGTATTGACCTTTACCACCTGATTGACGGATGAATTTAGAATCTTGATCTGCAGTTCCTAATATTGTTTCACGATATGCTACTTGAGGTTTACCAACATTAGCATCTACTTTAAATTCTCTCAATAAACGGTCAACAATAATATCTAAGTGAAGTTCGCCCATACCTGAAATAATTGTTTGGCCTGTTTCTGTATCTGATTTAACTCTAAATGACGGGTCTTCTTCTGCAAGTTTTTGAAGAGCGATACCCATTTTATCTTGGTCAGCTTTTGTTTTAGGTTCAATAGCAACTGAAATAACCGGGTCAGGAAATTCCATTTTTTCTAAGATAATCGGAGCATTTTCATCACAAAGTGTATCACCTGTTGTTGTATCTTTTAAACCAACAGCAGCACAGATATCACCTGCATATACTTCAGTTATTTCGTTTCTTTGGTCAGCATACATTTGAACCAAACGTGAAATACGTTCTTTATTACCGTTTGTAGCGTTTAATACGTAAGAACCTGCGGTTAACTTACCTGAATATACCCTCAAGAAAGTTAAACGTCCTACATATGGGTCTGTCATAATTTTAAATGCCAAAGCTGAGAAAGGTTCAGCTTCAGAAGAGTGTCTTGCAACTTTTGTTCCGTCTTCAAGTTCACCTTCTATTGCTTTTACATCAACAGGTGACGGCATATAATCCATAACGGCATCAAGTAATAATTGAACACCTTTATTCTTGAATGCAGTTCCGCAAGTAACAGGAACAATTTTGTTTTCGCATACTGCTTTTCTCAATACTTTTTTGAGTTCTTCAACGGTTGGTTCTTCACCTTCCATAAATTTCATCATTAAGTCATCATCAAATTCAGATATAGCTTCAACCAATTCAGCATGGTATTCTTTAGCTTTTTCCATCATATCAGCCGGAATATCTTCTTCTTTGATATCAGTACCCAAATCATTTGTATAAATTTCAGCTTTCATGCGCATAAGGTCGATTAAACCTGTAAATTTATCTTCTGCTCCTATAGGTAATTGAATAGGTACTGCATTTGCACCTAATCTGTTTTTAATTTGGTCAACAACTCTGTAGAAGTTTGCGCCTGTTCTGTCCATTTTGTTAACAAATACCATTCTTGGTACTTCATATCTGTTAGCTTGTCTCCAAACTGTTTCTGATTGAGATTGAACACCACCTACCGCACAGAATACTGCAACAACACCATCTAATACACGAAGAGAACGTTCAACTTCGATTGTAAAGTCAACGTGCCCGGGGGTATCTATAATATTAAATTGGTGATTTTTCCACATTGCAGTTACTGCTGCAGATTGAATTGTAATTCCTCTTTCTCTTTCTTGATCCATAAAGTCGGTTACTGCTGCACCATCGTGTACTTCACCGATTTTATGTGTTTTACCTGTGTAGAATAAGATACGTTCTGTGGTAGTTGTTTTACCTGCGTCGATATGAGCAGCAATACCGAAGTTTCTTACTCTCTCTAACGGGACTTGTCTTGCCATTTTTCTTTTCCTTTATTATCTGTACTAATTTAATTTTATTCTTAGCTTTCGCTCTTAGTATTAATCTTTACATAAAAAAAATTTTTTTTAAAGATTTACTTTACATTAGTTATTATTTAACCGAGTAAATTTTACTCATTTAACGTATACAGGCTCAGTCATACTCACTTCGTTGCTATGCTTCGATTTGTAATACCTTTCTACGTGTTTGTAATAATTTACTCGGATAATCTAATCTATAGAAAAAATATCTTGTAAATCAGCGTATGTAAGTGTCTTACCTATGTTTCTGTCAACTGAAATAACTGAGTCTACTAAATTTCTTTTATCTTGTTTTAGTTTTTGAATTTTTTCTTCAACAGTATTTTTAGTAATTAATCTGTAAACAAATACTTTCTTAGTTTGCCCTATACGATAAGCTCTGTCTGTTGCTTGATCTTCAACTGCAGGATTCCACCAAGGGTCATAATGAATTACATAATCGGCACCCGTTAAATTCAAACCTGTTCCACCTGCTTTTAAGCTTACTAAAAATATCGGAATTGTGTCATCTGTATTAAATCTTTCAACAACTTCCTGACGATTTTTTGTTGAACCTGTCAGATATTCATGTTTTATACCTTCTTTAACCAGCCATTCTTTTATGATATCAAGCATATCAACAAATTGAGAGAATAATAATATCCTGTGACCTTCAGATATAATTTCTTCCAGCATTGATTTTAATTGTTCAAATTTACCTGAAGTTTCAATTCCTTTTTTGTCATCTTTATCGTAGAGTTTCGGGTGACAACAAATTTGACGCAGCCTTAATAATGCCGAGAATATACTCATACGGCTTTTTTCTAGTCCGTTTTCCGCTATTGATTTGAATAGTTCTTCTTTAGTTGAATCTAATACTTCAAGATAGAAATCTTTTTGTTCAGGGGTTAATTCACAATATGCAATGTTTTCAACTTTATCAGGCAAATCTTTTGCTACATCACGTTTCATACGTCTTAAAATAAACGGATAAATTTGTGATTTTAATCGTTTTTCAACAATTTTTTCACCCCTGTCTACAATCGGAGTAACATAACGATAGTTAAATTCAGATATATTGAGCAAAAATCCGGGCATAAAAAAGTCAAA
>CANQOM010000216.1 GCA_947625445.1 Candidatus Gastranaerophilales bacterium | reverse complement strand
CAGCGCTCAAACTGACAATGATATCAAGGGAGTAATAATAAAAATAAATTCCCCTGGCGGAACTGTCGGGATGTCGCAAAATATTTATAATCAAATAATGAAGCTAAGGCAGAAAAAACCTGTGGTTGTTACAATAGATGATGTTGCTGCAAGTGGAGGTTATTATATAGCCTGCGCTGCAGATAGAATAATCGCTCAAGAGGGCTCATTAACAGGCAGTATCGGGGTAATAATGTCATTTATGGATTATCACAATTTACTTGCCAATAAACTTTCAGTTAATTCTGTTGTTATAAAAAGCGGTAAATTTAAAGATATAGGTTCTAGTACAAGAGCTATTACCCAAGAAGAAAAAGATTTACTGCAAAATATAGTTAATGATTCTTATTCACAATTTATAGAAGCAATAACAAAAGGAAGAATTGAACGCAAAGATAATTATAGCGTGAAAAAAACTATACTTTCATATGATAATTTAAAGAAAAATGCAGATGGCAGAGTTTTCACAGGAAGAAGAGCCAAAATTACCGGGTTTGTTGATGAAATAGGTGATATTGATACTGCAACAACTATGATAGAAAAAATGGCCAAAGAAAAATTTAAAAATAATAATCAAGCAAAACTTATAAATTATAATAAAAAAGGTGTATTAAGTGATTATTTTTCAAATTTTGCCGAATACAGTTCAAAAGGCAATATAAAATTAAATGACTTTATACCAACAAGTATGATATTAAACAGAAAGCCTTTATATCTATGGGAATAACAACGGAAGAATTTTTTGAAAATATATACTCTGTAATTTTTTCACCAAAATCATTTTTTGAAAGAAATGATATGAAAATGTCTGTAAGGCTTGCTTTAGCAACAATTATTTTTGTTGCTTTTATTTCAAAACTTGCATCAGGAATAATTGACAATTCCATAAGAGAGCCTATTTTTATACTATTTCTTATTTGGAATATATTAAAAACAACCATATTTTGGTTTTTAACTGCCTTATTTTTTGAATACATCGGGAAAATATTTGACCGAGGAAATAATTTTGAAAAAATATTATTTTATAGCGCATTCGCCCCTATTCCGTACATATTTTTTGCCCCGTTGAATTTAATAAAAACTATGGGTAATTTAGGTTATATTTTATCCGTAATTTTAGAATTAATTATATACTTTTGGATAATAATTTTATATGCTTATTCACTAAGAGCTGCATACAAATTAACAATTTCACGTTCCTTTATGCTAATATTTCTTCCATTCATAGGTTCGTTTTTTGCAATTAATTGGATGATTGGATTTATTTCAAAAATTTGGTATATATTCACTATATAGAGAATTAAACATGAAAAAAATTATATTAATAATATTAATAATACTAATAATTCCATTGAATCCGGCGTTTGCATCAAAAATATCCGAATCCCTAAGTGCGGTAGAAAATAATATATTTGGATATGATTATGTTAATGACTCAGATACAAAAAGAGTTGAAAGGTTAGAAGAACAACTATACGGGGAAAAGAAAACAGGAGTTTTAAGTAAGCGTATTGAAAACATAAAAAATGATATCGGATATACTAATCCGGCATTACAAATGAATGAAAAACCTGAAATGAACGAAAAAATCACACAACAACAAGAAGAAAAGAAAGAAAAAGATGCGGCTGCTATGGCTCTTAAAGAAGATGCAAGTGTTGATTATCCTATGGTAGACAGAATTGAAGAAGAAATATTTCACACAACTTATAAAAAAGAAAATATATATACAAGACTAAACAGACTTGAAGAAAAAGTATTTAATAAAACAAGCAATGACGATTTAAATACAAGAGTTGACAGATTAGCTTCAGTTGCAGCCCCGCAAAGAAGGAAAACTCATAATCAAGAAAATTATTACTCTGAAAAAGATTTAAATTCATATTATTCAAATAGCGGACTTGAAGCAATTAACGACCAATCAATGCCATTTCAGCTTGCAGCACTTGAAGAAGAATTGTTTAAGTCATCATATATGCAAGATAACAATTCAAACAGGTTAACAAGGCTTGAACAAAAGTTATTTAAAAGAAATTTCCCTAACGACTCTGACATAACAAGACTTCAAAGAGTTATGGTAGCTTATGATGCAAAAAGAAACAGTTACAAATATGAAAATAACAGGAAAATGCAAAACATGGCAACCGCATCACAAATTGGTGGTATCTTGCTTATGATTTTGGCTATTTTGCTCTAAAGGAAGTTCATTTTCTATTTCATCAAAAACATCTTCAGCTTTTGTATCATCAACTTCTCCGAATTTTATTTCACCATTTTGTGCAGATTTTGCTCTAACTTTATCAACTATATTTGAAGATATTTTATTGCCCAAATCATAACCAAATAAAGACGAAGCTGCGTAGGCTGCCCCTTTTAAAATATAATAACCGTATCTTAAATATTTATTTTCTTTAATAGCAGCAGAACTTTTTACCTTAGTATCCAATTTTTTTAACAATCTTTCCGATATTTGCTCTGATGTAAACATTGTCAAAATTGAGCTTCCCTGCGTAATACCTGTTTTAACTTTATCATCAGATTTTGCCGTAGTATAAACTCCTGAAAGAATTATCAAAGGATAGAGTATTTTCTTTGCAATTGATGCAACTTTAGAACAAGCTTTTGCAAATTTAGAACTATTATCTATTACCGGAGCAGCCTTTGCAGCACAATTTACAGACCTGATTGTCTGTGCCCCTGCAATA
>CANQOM010000215.1 GCA_947625445.1 Candidatus Gastranaerophilales bacterium | reverse complement strand
CAAGAGGCCGTCTTGCTCGGGGTCTGCAATGACCAATAAGCCAGTTCCTACTTGCAAATTCAATACGTCTACACCCAATCTCTCATACATTCTGTTTGGATTGGTTAAATCAGACATACTTCTTTTTACCGATTCTAATTGTCCCATTTGTGTCTGAACATCTTTATTAACAGAAACAATTAAATAAGCCGCCAAAATAATAAAAGCATACATTGTAAACGTATACCAGGGAAGTCCGGTAATAAAACTTGTTATTGCTATTAAAAACAAAAATACTACAGTAAAAATTAAGCTTGAAGGTTTATTTAAAATCTGACCTGCCAAATCTCCACCTAATGAACCACCGGAAGCAGTTGAACGTGTCATAACGATACCGGCTGAAATTGCCATTAATAACGACGGTAACTGAGCGGCAAGACCATCACCGACTGTTAAAACCGTATACTTTTGAACCGCTTCCGCAGGCTGCATACCCTGCATTAATACACCAATGGTCAAACCACCTACAATATTTATAATAACAATAATTATACCTGCCAGAGTATCTCCTTTTACAAATTTCATAGCACCATCCATAGAACCGTAAAGGTTTGATTCTCTTTGCAAATCTTCTCTTCTTTTTACCGCTTCTTCAGGAGATATCAAGCCGGCATTAAAATCGGCATCAATCGTCATTTGTTTTCCCGGCATAGCATCTAATGCAAATCTTGCAGCAACTTCGGCTATACGTTCAGAACCTTTTGTTATAACCATAAACTGAACGATTGTTATTATTATAAATATTACAAAACCTACAACCAAATTTCCGCCGGTTACGAAATTCCCGAATGCATCAATTACTTCTCCGGCTTCTCCTTTTGATAATATTAACCTTGTTGATGCTATTGACAATACTAGCCTAAACATTGTTCCGATTAATATTATTGACGGAAATGAAGCTAACTCTAACGGTCTTTGGATATATAATGAAATCATTAACAATAGAATACCTAATGTTATATTAAAGCTTATCGCAAAGTTAACTACTACAGGAGGTAATTCACATATCAGCAAAACAATTAACAATATTACAAATATTGCTAATGAAATTTCACTTATCATAGAAGGTTTTGCGCCCTGTGGTTGCGACATTTATTTTTTAAACCTCCTTTCCCTTCGTCAAAGCTTTTTCTATTATAGAAAGTCTTGTCTCTATTGTTGCATCCGCTATACCATTTGAAGTTTCTACTATAACTCCTCCTTCTTGTATTTTATTATCGGGAATTACTGTTATTTTCGCTTCAGTACTATTTTCTGAAAATATTTCAGGTATTTTATCTTTCACAAGTTCAACATCTTTGGGCATAACTCGTAATATTATATTATTTTCAGTTTTATTTATATCTGAAACTACCTCTTTTATTATAGGAATTATCATTTCTTTATCAATTTCAGATTCTTTATTAATTATTTTCTTTGCAATTTCAACTGCAATTTCAAGAATACATTCTGATACTTTTTGGAAAACTTCATCTTTATAAGAATAAAATTCAGTAAACTTTGACCTTAATTCTTGTAAATCTTTTTGTGAATTACTAATTCCTTCTTCGTAACCTTCTTTTTTTGCAGCTTCTTTAATTGAAATAGCCTCTTGTTGAGCTCTTGAAAGAAGATTTCTGTCCTGAGTTCTTCTATATCCTCTTCTTCTTGTACCTTCTCTTCTTTCTTCTCTCGGGTCAAATTTTATATTATCTATAGAAATATCCAAGTCATCATTTTCTGTGATTTCATTTTCGTCAGTGTTTTGTATTTCAATTTCTTTATTTATATTTTCTTCATTTTTTTCATTGCTTAATTCAGATTTTTCAATATAATCCGACTCTAACAATTCTTCATTTTTATTTTTTATATATTTTTTTTTAATAATCATTAACGTTTTCTTCTATACTCTTAACAAGTGATTTTATAACATATGGGGTAAAAACTTCTTTTGCGGGGAAAGTGGAATCTAATATAAAATCTTTCACCGCTTCTCTTTCATTCATCGCCATTTCACTTAATATTTGAGGCGGAACACTTTTTATTAATTTATAATGTTGTTTTAAAAGTTTATCAACATTGATTGTTTTTGTCATTGGTAATATTTTTTTAATTTCTTCAAGTTCACTTATAATTACCTTATGATCAATTTTATCCTCAATTTTGTTCATTTTCATATAATTTATAACATGAGAAACATCATTTTTATCAAGATGAGAGAGTATTTCTTCTGTTTTTTTCTGTGGTAATCTTTTTAATAAGATAGAAAGAGCTGCAAGTTTTAATACTTTTTTATCTGAAACTGATTCACCTTTATCTTGTTGAGCTTTTATTAAATTTGATTCATCTTCGGTTTTTTGAACCATATCTTTCAAATTAGATTTATTTATAGCTTTTTCATATTGTTCCTGAGTAAATTCACCTTTTTTGACCAATTTTTTTAGTTCTTCATTATAAACTTGCAGAACTTTTTCTTCTACCAAATTTATCAGTGCATCATTCGGCATATTTTTAATAATAGCCAATTTTGATGTATTAAATATATTCGCCGCAATTACTTGAAGTATACCTGCTCTTTTGGCTTCCGGCACATTCCCTGTTATCAAATCAATAGATTTATGAAAAGTCCATTCCCCTATAAATTGAGTAACCAAGCTTGCTTGTTGTGCATTAAATTTAAGTTGCGCATCGTTACTAAGTGCTTCTCCTGCCATAAAACAGAACTTTTTTACTGTTTCAACTATACCTTTTTTATCTTTATCAGTAAGAGTATCCGGAGCAACATT
>CANQOM010000214.1 GCA_947625445.1 Candidatus Gastranaerophilales bacterium | reverse complement strand
TCTTGGTGTTTTCTTTTTATCTTTTTTATAGTTGAAATTAACAACGTGTATTTTATTAATTTCATTAAGACCTGAGAGGTTATCACCTAAAATATTTTTTAAACGGATATCAGAAGGTTGATTTATATTATTTGCAGTAAAAGTACCGTTTAAAGTCAAAGTTTTACTGTCTTTCATATTTCCATACAAATATAATTGAGATGTATCATCTTTATGACCAAGTTCAAATCTATATGAAACTGAATTACCCGAACCAAAACAAGATGTATCTCCAATACATATGTTGTGGTTTCCGGATTCAATACCGAATCCTGCTCTATAGCCTATACCAATATTAAACGAACCTGTTTCAGAAGAAAATAAAGCATCAGGGCCTAAAGCAATATTATTACCACCATTTTTATGATTACTCATCGCTCCAGAACCAACGGCAACATTTACATGACCTTCTTTACCAACAAAATTTAATAAAGCATGGTCACCAACTGCAACGTTCCATGAAGAATCCCCATTCATACTACTCATAGCTTTATTACCAAGGGCAACATTAAATTTACCTATATTATTTCCTTCTAAAGATCTAAATCCTAATGCAATATTACTATTGCCATGTGTGGTTTTCGACATTGCAAATGTACCAATAGCAATATTATTTGTAGCTCCTGAAACATTTTGAGCTAGTGCGTCATAACCTATACCAATATTACCACTTGCAGAAGTAATATTTCTAAGAGCTCCTCTACCTACTGCAACATTTGCAGAAGCGGTTGTTAAATTATTTAAAGCATAGTTACCAACTCCGATATTGGCGGAGGACGATTTTGTAGTTGAGAGATCTCCTGTATCTTCATTTATATTGACAATAGTAGTATAACTTGACATATCTGAATTTACATAATTAGGATTTTCTCTAAATTTCATTGCATAAGTTCCTAAAGCAACATTGTCAGTACCACTTTTATTAAATTGCATTGTATTTGTGCCTAAAGCAACATTATTTTTGCCGGAAGAAATAGAAGTCATTGCATTAGTACCTATAGCAATATTATTTTCAGAATGACTATCTTCTGTCTCACTTTCTGAATCACCTTTTAAAGCTTCAACACCTATACCGATATTTTGATTTCCGTATTTTAAATTACCTATTGCAGAATTACCTATTGCTACGTTCTTAAAACCTTCTATGTTCCCGTTTAATGCTTCATGCCCATTTGCGGTATTATAGTCACCGTCGTTATTATTCGCTAATGCTTGGTATCCTGTTGCAGTATTCCAATTTCCGCCTAAATTGTTTTTTAATGCTCTGTAACCTATGGCAGTATTTGAACCTCCTGTAGATGTATGCAATGTTTCATGACCAATGGCTACATTCTTACTGCCTTCTGTATTACTCATTAAGGATTCATGACCTATTGCTACATTATAATATCCTTTTTGAGTTGTATTATCTAATCTTCCTTCATTACTTGATAAAGCTCGGTTTCCTATTGCTATATTGAAATTGCCTTCCAGGTTATTTCCTAATGCGTTTACACCTATAGCTACATTATGTAATCCTTTTGTATTTGAATTTAATGAATTAATACCGACTGCAGTGTTATTGTTTCCTTCAGTATTTGTATTTAATGAGCGGAAACCAATTGCAGTATTACTTCCTCCAATTGAGTTATCTCTTAATGCTTCATAACCTACTGCAGTATTATCACTTCCTTCTGTATTCGTTGTTAAAGCTTTGTATCCTATTGCAATATTATTGCTTCCGTCAAGAGATTCCATTTCTTCATTACCTGATAGTGCTTGATATCCTATTGCGGTATTTCTTCTTCCGAAAGAATTCATCATTGCTTCTTGCCCGAATACAGTATTTTCAGTTGCATTGCCAAGATTGTTTAAAGAATTTCTCCCGAAACTTAAGTTTGTATTATCGGCAAATATTTTGCCTACAAGTCTTGGACTTCTGCTTAAATCATTTCTTCTTTCATATAATGATAGAAAAGAAGATTCCGATCCGTTTGGTTTTACTATAGACAGTTTTGATGTGTCCATATTTGCAACACCACTTTCGCCTATAACAACTTTTTGGTCAGGATTAGAGGCAGTATATGCATCAGTATTGTTAGTCATTCGCCATATACTTTCGTTTGTATTTGCCATTTTCCGAGTTACCGTCGGTACGGTTGCTGCTAATACCATGCTGGTCACTAACAGTGAAATCAGCAATTCAGCAAGAGAGAATGCTCTTTGTTTTTTCATATAATTACTTCCGTTTCCTATTTGAGTATTTTAACGCTATTTATAATAGTGCCACATTTATTTATTTTTTAAACATGACTTTCTACATTTTTGATTCTACCAATTTTCTTGCAATTTTGCAAGTAATATGAATTAAAACTTATATCTATTTTTAAAATGTATTTGTCGGGAAATTAAATATAAAACCATATTGATTTGATTGTTATTTGCTCGTTAATTCGTCAGATTCATTAAAGCCTATATTTGAATGCTCTTCAATTAATGATTCAGTATATGTAATTTTCTCTATTCCATCAGATTTTTTATTGGTTTTATTTGTAAATTGTTTATTAAATTCTTCCATTTTAGTATAATTAAATTCGTTTTCCCATTTCGCAACAACAACGGTGGCAATACAATTTCCAATCAGGTTAACTGTTGTTCTACCCATATCCAAAATTTGGTCGATACCCAATAAAATAGCAACCCCGATAAGTGGATATCCAAAACCTGACAGAGTACCTGCAAGAACAACAAGAGCAACTCTCGGAACACCTGCAATCCCTTAACTTGTAAGCATTAATG
>CANQOM010000213.1 GCA_947625445.1 Candidatus Gastranaerophilales bacterium | reverse complement strand
GCTTTGCAGCAACTAAGGTTGCAGAGGGAGATAAATTAATTCTGGAAAAATTAAAACTTGATGAGAATGAAATAAAAACAATAAACCATTTAATAGCAGAAATGACTCAAGAAACCGGACTTGACAGATATGCTTCAATTTGTGATATGAGATATTCTTTTATTGAAGAACTTTGTTTAAGCTACGTTTCAAAACCGCAAAAAAATACAAACTATAAATTTTCGATTGGCATAGATAAAATTTTAACAGGAAAATATAGTGCAATTCCATCTTTTTTAATCATAATATCTATAATTTTATATATTACTTTCGGTCCTGTAGGCACATTTTTATCTGAAGAAACTGAACATCTAATACATTGGATAACCAACATTGCTGATACGGGATTAACTAATTACGGATTAAATCGAGTAGTTCATTCATTAATAATTGACGGAATATTTTCAGGAGTCGGTGCAGTTTTAAGCTTTTTACCGGTAATTGTTGTTTTGTTTTTCTTTTTATCGATTTTAGAAGACACAGGTTATATGGCGAGAGTTGCTTTTGTAATGGATAAATTATTAAGAAAAATAGGCTTATCCGGAAGAAGTTTTGTTCCTATGTTAATCGGTTTTGGTTGTTCTGTTCCTGCAATTATGGCAACAAGGACTCTGCCTTCTCAAAGAGACAGAAAAATGACTATCCTTTTAACTCCTTTTATGAGCTGTTCAGCAAAATTGCCTATTTATGTATTATTTACTTCGGTATTTTTTAAAAATTATCAACTTGAAGTTATAGCAGGATTATATTTGATAGGTATAATTACAGGTATTATATTTGCTTATATATTAAAAATATTTGTATTTAAAGGGAAGCCTGTTCCTTTTGTAATGGAACTTCCAAACTACAGATTCCCAGGATTAGGTAACGTATACAGGTTAATTTATACAAAAGCTAAAGACTTTATAACAAAAGCATTTAGCGTAATATTTGTTGCCACAATAATCATTTGGTTTTTTCAAACTTTTGATTTTAAATTAAATTTAGCAACCGATACCACTAATAGCATTTTAGCAGGTATAGGGAACTTAATAACTCCTATATTTAATCCTTTAGGAATAACTGATTGGAGAATTTCAACTGCATTTATATCAGGATTTATGGCAAAAGAAAGTGTTATAAGTACATTAAGTGTGCTTTTAGATGGAGATATAGAAAAGCTGCCTTCATTATTCAGCAATTTAAGTGCATTTGTATTTTTAGTATTTTCTCTCCTTTATACACCTTGTGTTGCAGCTATAGCAACAGTAAAAAAAGAAATGGGCAAATTCTGGGCGGCAGGTGTTGTTTTATCCCAATGTTTAATCGCCTGGTTTGTAGCTTTTATTGTTTATAGAATATTGTTATTATTTACTTAAATTTTTTCTAATTAAATAACAAAAAATATAATGTTTTGATTTAATTTATGTATGAAAATCAATTCAACAAACCCAATATCATTTAAATCTCATCACTACAATTTTCAACCAATAACAGAAGATATTCAGATTGTAGTTGATAATAATGATGTTAGAGAGAATTTTGGGAATTTTCCTACAATCAGAGGCAATTACAAAAGTGAAGAAATATCAGGAGAATATACATCTGATGTTCCTGACACAAGTGTTGATGATGGGAAATTTAGTTACTACTTTTACGGGAATAAACCTTTCTATTACAACATATATTACGAGGATTCTGGCAAAACCGATTCAAAGAACGGAAAAAATTATCTACTTAATACCGATGATATTAAAGATAGAGCATTTGATTTTTTAAAAAGCAATTACAATGTTCCCGATATTGATTTTATCAAAAGAGGCAATGTAAAAGCTAAAGTAAAGAAAATTTCGGAACAAGGTTCCCGTATTCTATCAAACGAAGAATTAAACCGCATATTTTCCGAAGTTAAAGAGCCTACCGTTATAATATATGACGGAGATATTAATTTAAATACGGATATTATTTCAAACAAAAATATTTTAGGCATAATAACTAACAAAAATATAAGTATGGTAACTTTACTATCTCATTACGGCTCACAACTTAGACATTCTTTTTTATTCATGTGCTTTTGTTACAATAAAAAACTATTTGATGAATTATCGAGTTTAGACGGAAAATATGTTGAATTTAATTGTTCTCAAAACAATTTAACATATAAAGAAACAGACAATACCAATTTATCAACACCTAAAGAAAATGAAAAAATTGAATTACCAAGGTTGAAATACTGCGAAAGAATTCTTGATTCTAATGAATATACACAAGAGCTTGTAGGCGCAAAAGCTTATAATTTGAGCCGTTTGGAACAACTTGTCAGGGAAGGAAAAATTGACTGTATAATTCCTAAATCCATCTCACTTCCATTCGGGTATTTAGACAATTTTATAGCTGATTCTTGGCAAAAACTTAAAGAAAATGAACCTGAAAAGTTCGATTATTACTCCAAAACACGAGCAAAATATAAAAATAAATCACTTGCGCCATATTCTAAAAATTCTAAACCTTCACAATTAAATGAAATTATGATGAGGGCAAGAAAAGCAGGAATAAAAGGAAATGATTTAATGGTACGCTCTGCATTCGCCTGTGAAGACATTGACGGTTTTTCTGCAGCAGGACTATTCAAGAGCTCAATAGCAAAATTTACCCCGGATAGTATATATAATTCAATAAATATTGTATTACAATCAAAATATTTACCGATTAGTATTTCTTTAACTAAAAAATACGGAGTAGAACAAGACGAAATTATACCTACTATACTTATCCAAGATAGAATTAATGCAGATTACAGATTCACTTTGTACACTGATATGAAAGA
>CANQOM010000212.1 GCA_947625445.1 Candidatus Gastranaerophilales bacterium | reverse complement strand
TGGGAAATATTTAAAATATATGACCTTAAACTTAAACAAAATAACTACATTGACTTTAATGACATGATTAATATGGTTATTGATGTTATAGATAATAACAACGAATTTTTACTAAAAGTAAGCAAACAATACAAATATTTTCTTGTTGATGAATATCAAGACACTAATTATTCTCAAAATTCAATCGTTTTTAAACTAGCACAAGGAGCAAATAGCGAAAACATATTTGTTGTAGGAGATGATGACCAGATAATATATGAATTTCAAGGGGCTAAAACTGATACTCTTGAGAAATTTTTATTAAAATATCCCAATACTAAAGTTATATGTCTAAATGAAAATAATCGTTCTACTCAAAATATACTTGATTTTAGCTATTCAATTATTTCTCAGGATAAATCCAGACTTGAATTTAATGATAAATTTAAGGATTATAATATATCAAAAGTTCTCCAAGCAAAAAATAAAGATATTATTCCTATGAATAAGAAAATTCAAATTCATAGTTTTTCAGATTTAAAGCAGGAAGATAATTATATTATTCAAAAAATTGATGAAATAATAAATAGTTCTGATTTTCCTTTAACTGATGATGGAGAAAAGAATTTATCAAAAATTGCAATACTTACCAGAGAAAACTATGAACTGAATACATTTGTTGAATTACTTCAGGCAAAAAATATACAATACCAAATTAAAGAAAATAAAAATATTTTTGAAATAAAAGCATCACTACTTATATATTTTTACTTAAAATCCATTGAAAATTATGAACTTCATTCTGATAAACTTTTTGGATTACTCCTTTCAAAACCTTTTGAATTTGATAATGCCGATTATAATTATCTGCTATCTCAAAACAGGTTAAATCATAAAGATTTAATATACAATATAAAATCTTCATTAAATACATATCAATGGAAAAATCCTAATAAAGTTAAAAATTTTATTGAAACTTTTGATTATTTAGTATTACAAAAAAGTTCATTAAATATAAGAGAACTTATAGTTACAGTTATAAATAAAACAGGCATATTAAACTATTTTCTTGAAAATGACATTAACAAAAGTGACAATATATATGCAATAAAGAAAATATCTGATGAAGCTCAATCATATTTAAATGTAAACAAAGGAGCAACTTTATCAGACTTCCTTAATCATATAGACACTGCTTTTGAAAGCAATATACCAATACTCATAGACAAAGAAAATTATACAAGAAATGCCATTCAGCTAATTACTCTTCATGGTTCTAAAGGAAGAGAATTTGACTATGTATTTATCCCTCATTTAACAAAAAAGAAATGGGAAGAAAAAAGAATAAGTAATAAAATATCACTTCCTATAGATAAATCCAATAATAATACAGATGAAGAAATGGCAAAGTATTCAGAACAATTAAGACTGCTTTTTGTTGCAGTTACAAGAGCAAAACATTTTCTTCTTCTTTCATATTCAAATTCCATAGACGCATCACCTCAACAATTAACTTCATATCTTACTTTACCTATTAGAAATATTGCTCTTACAGAGACATTCAATCATGAATTATCTAAAGATGAATATATTAATGAAATTGCTACATCATTAAAAACAAAAACTTTTGATTATAAAAGCGCATTTAAAGATGAAATTTCAGCAAGAGTTAATGATTTTATTCTTAGCCCAAGTTCTCTTAATAGCTATTTAAACTGTCCAAGACAATTTTTATTTTCTAATATACTAAAAATACCCGTTATAGATTCTCTATCGGAAGAAGCAAATTATGGAAGTGCTTTTCATAAAGCTTTAGATTATGTTATAAAAATTGCTAAAGAATCCGGGAAATACCCTGATTGTAATTATTTTATTGATTTATTAAAAAATTATTTGAATAAAGAAAAATTATCATCAGTTAAAAAAAGAGAAGAATTTATAAAACGTATTGAAAAAAGCGGACATAATTTTTATAAGCAACTTATTGAAACTTCTTTAAATAAAATTATATCAACAGAATATCATTTGGATTATATTCCTTTTAATAATTATTTTATAAAAGGAGTTGTAGATAGAATTGAAGAAAATTCGGACGGAACATTTAATCTTTATGATTATAAAACCGGCAGTTCAAAACCTAAAACTCAAATTGCAGACGGAAAACAATATGAAAATTATTTAAATCAATTGAGATTTTACAAATTGGCTTATGAATTAAAAAATCCAAATTCAAAAGTAAATATGGCAGGTCTTATCTTCATTGAAGAACCTGATAATAATTTTTATATTAATTTGACAGAAGAAGATAACGAAATTATAAAAAACAAAATAAATTCTGTATATAAAAACATTAATGAATTAAACTTTGAAAAAGGCGATAAAGATAACACTAATTGTAATTTTTGTGCATATAAACATCTGTGCACATTAAATAATTTTACGAATTAAGAAAAAAGTGCATCAATAAAATCATCAGAATTGAATAACCTTAAATCGTCGATTTTTTCTCCAACACCTACTATTTTAACCGGAAGTTTAAACTCTTTTGCTATAGAAAATATAATACCGCCTTTTGCACTGCCATCTAATTTAGTTAAAGCAACAGAAGATAAAGCAACTGATTCTGAAAATA
This sequence comes from Candidatus Gastranaerophilales bacterium, assembly GCA_947625445.1. Lineage (GTDB taxonomy): Bacteria > Cyanobacteriota > Vampirovibrionia > Gastranaerophilales > Gastranaerophilaceae > Avigastranaerophilus. The sequence continues at coordinate 258 of CANQOM010000212.1, read as the reverse complement.
ATTTAGCTTGAGAAATTCCGTTTTGACCCGTATTAGCATCTAACACTAAAATACTTTCTTTTAAAGAATCCGGTGCAAGCTTATCTATAACAGATTTAACCTTATTTAATTCATCCATTAAATTTCTTTTATTTTGTAACCTACCTGCAGTGTCAATTAAAAGCAGATCATAATTTTCCGCTTTAGCTTTTTTTATTGCATCAAAAACAACTGCAGCAGAATCTATACCATCTTTTCTGTATATATCAACCTGAGCTC
>CANQOM010000211.1 GCA_947625445.1 Candidatus Gastranaerophilales bacterium | reverse complement strand
GCATCTCAAGGACGTTATTTATGTTTAACCGCAAGAATGAGCGATTTGATATATGAGGGTCAACAAATATCTCAACAAAGATTAGCTCTTTCAAAAGAAACACAAGATATCGCTAAAAAATACAATGATGCAATGAACAATACAAAAATGGAAGTATCTGTAGTAGAAGGCGGTACTCAAAGGTTATATTATAATATTTTAACAAGTCAGGACCCATTTTCAGGATTGTGTATGAGATTAGTAGATACACAAGGAAATGTTGTAATCCCAGGAAAAAATTCTTCATTAGAAGCAACATATACCGATGAAGAAGGAAATAGTGTTACATCAAGTTTTTATTCTGCATCTTCATTTATCCAAAAATTTATGGCAACTGATGAACATTCCAATGAAATGGCAAATTGGTCATTAGATAAAATTAAAGAATACTATGAAGAAAATTATTCAAGTTCAGGTGTTACATTAAACTTCACTGAAGATAAATATTCATATTTAAAAAAAGCAGACGAACGTTATATTTTAGACGAAAATATAAATGACTCCGAATATTTAGAAGAAATGATAAAAAGCGGACAATACGTATTACAACAAGCAACCACTGATACAGATAGCTGGGAAGAACTTTCATGGCAAGGTTCTACTCAAATTAACGAAGTTTATGATACATCAGATGATGCAGCTGCAAAAGCAGAATACGAAAGTGCTACTACTGAGCTTCAAAGAAGAGACAAAATTCTTGAATTAAGTCTTGAACAGATTCAAACACAAGAACGTGCAGTTGAAAAAGAAATTGATTCTGTTAAAGAAGTTATCAAAAGTAATATTGAAGAATCATATAAAACATTTGCATAATGTTTTTTATAAGCTGAAACATTCAAAAATCTCTCCGAGGATTTCTCCTTTTTGGGACAAAATTTCTTTTGTATATATTTTCTTTAAAGGGTTGGAAAAAAGCCTGTCAGGCTCCAACCATTTTTTTTGCAACAATGAATTAATAACAACGAAGCTTCTTGCCTGCATATCAGAATCCGCAATTTTAACAACTATTGCCTCTTTTTTTATAAGATTAACAACAACACATAATCCGCCCGCACCTACTTTAGCTATAATATTATCAGTAGCATTAATTAATTCAGAATCTAATCTTCCCTCTCCTCCTATAAGATAAGGATATTTTAAAAAAGCATTTTTTATCTTTTCATATTTTGGATTCAAAAATAAATTCAAATAACCTCTTCCTAATTCTTCCAAAGTTGAAGCTATTACAGGAAGAGAACATCCGTCTTTACTCATTATTACTTCAGATTTATCAATATTACAAAGCTCACAAACTTTACTGATTATAATTTCTGTTAAAGGATGTTTATAGTCATTATAATTCTCAATCGAAAAATTTTTGTCTTTACATATAGCAAGCATCATTGCGTGTTTCCCTGAGCAATTATTATGTATTTTCCTAAATTTTAGAGAATTTTTGATTAATCTTTCACATTCCTTTTTGCTTAATGGTTCATGTTCATTACATATTAAATTATCTTCAATAGCTTTTATTTTATTAAGAACAGATAATACCTGTTTTTGATGAATAATATCTCCTGTATGTGAAGCAGACATAATAGCTATTTCTTTCAAAGAAAATTTATATTTTTTATCTAAATTCAAATCAATCATACTTGCAGCCTGAAGAGGTTTCATACAAGACCTATGATAGAATTTATAATTATTCTTATCACCTAATTTTTTTATAACCCCATGTTCATTTAAATGTACAATACACCCCATGTGTTCCTGTTCCGTGAGGTTACCTCTTTTATATTCCACAAGTTTTACATAATTATTATCTTTATTTTTCATAGAAATATTTTACTTCAAAAAATTCAAATATTATTCTACATTTTGCGTATGATTTGTATAATATACTTAATGATGTATAATAAATTTGAGTTAGTGTTGGTTAAGACTTTTAATTGAGGTTAAGATGCAGATTGTTGAAGTAAAAAACGATATAGCAAAAATAGTGTATAACCCCTCTGAGAATCATTTGCTTCCTGCTGATTTTTTACTCGTTGAAGATATTAATCAAAAAATAATTGCACAAATAATAAAAATAGAAAGTGAAAAAGATTCAATTAATAATATCGCAGACATAAAATTGTCACTATGTCTGGATAAAGAAGAGAATCTTTCATATTATTCAGGATATATCCCTGCTAAAGATTCCAAAATTATATACATTAATCCTGATGAAATATTAGAATTAATAAAAAATTCAGATTCCAATATATTTTTAGGAACATTATCAAACCGTCAAGATTGCTACGTTAAAGTTCCTTTTGATTTTATTGATGATAATCTTTATATACAATCTGACAGAAAAGATAATACTGCAATAATAACCAAAAATATAATTTCGGAACTTAATGTTTTAAAAAAGAACATAATTATAGTTGACTTTGACGGAAGTTACAATAACTTAAGCAAAGTTAAAAGAATAAAAATAACAAATAATTTCAGATTGCCGTTAAATATAGAAGCGTTTAACACAATATATGAAAATGATTTAACAGATTGTCCGAGTGAAGATAAAGCTATAATTCAAAGCATAATTTTGGAATTAAGAGAATATCTTACAACCTTAAAAGATAAATTTTTACCATTCACTCTTTTTAAAAATGTAGTAGAAGATGAACTCTTACAAAATCAATCATCAGGATTAATGTTTTTACGAAACAAACTTTGGTTATATGCGCAGGATAATTTATTCGCTGAAACAAAGTCTCAATTTGATATTTTAAATGAATCATTAGAAGAAAAAAACATTCTTCTTATTGATGCATCCGATATAGAAGAAAAATGGTTTAATTTTATAATCCATACATTGATA
>CANQOM010000210.1 GCA_947625445.1 Candidatus Gastranaerophilales bacterium | reverse complement strand
GAGAATAGGAGACTCGAACTCCTAACCCCCTGCGTGCAAAGCAGGTGCTCTACCAATTGAGCTAATCCCCCTTAGGATTTACAAAAATTATATTATCATGTCATAAAAAAAAATCAACACCCTTTTTTTATTTCATTTGTTATTTTTTTTAATTTTTCTTTATCTTCCACATTTTGCAAATTTTTTTGTACAGATTTTAATATATTTTCCGCTGCTTTTTTATTTCCCATATTTGCATAAAACCTTGCATATTCTTCTATATATTCTATATTATATGGTGCAAGCCTTTTCATTATTGAAAAATTTGACAATGCATTTTCTTTATTATTTTTTTCTACTGATATTTTTGCCATATAATAACGATAGTCAGCATTTGTTATATCTATATCCGCCGCTTCTTTATAGTACAAATATGCTTTATCGTAATCTTTCAATTTATAATAACATTTTGCTATATTTGCATAATATATTTCTTTTGTAGGATTTATTGTCAATGCGCTTAAAAGATTATTTATTCCCTGTTGATAATCATTTTTATTAATATAAATTCTTGATTTTAAATAATATATTTCATCTGAATTTAAATCTAAATTTTGAGCCTCATCAAGCACATTTATTGCTTTTTCATAATCTTCTTCCTGTATTAATATTTTTGATTTTAATATCAAAGCCTGTATAAATTTAGGATTTCTTTCAATAATTTCATTACATATCATTTTTGCTTCATTTAATTTATTTATTTCATAATACGATTTTGATAATTCTATTTTGTATTCTAAAGAATTATTATTTATTTTTATTGCTTTCAATAAACTATCTATTGTATTATCCCAAAGATTTAACTTTTTATAAAATATAGCTAAAGCATAATAAGCAAAATCATCAATACAATTCAATTTTTTAATAATTTCAACTGTTTTACCCGCTTGCGCAGCTTCATTTTCATTTATTTCTATAATAACTTTTAACGACAATGCTTTTATATACATTGGCTCCAATTCTAAAATAGAATATATTATATGTTTCGCTTTTGTATAATCATTATTTGTATAATACAGGTATGCAAGAGCATAATTATACAAAGAATTATTTGGTTCAATATTAATTGCACGATTATACGCTTGTTCTGCTTCTTTAAAATATCCTTTCAATGAAAATACCAAGCCTAGTTTAAAATAATATATTGCTTTTCTTTCATTCATTTTAATAGCATAAGAATAATATTTAATAGCAGAATCCAAATCAAACTTTGAATAATTTATTTCAGCAAGCAAATAAAATAATTTATCTGTTTCCGAATATTTTAATAAATTTAATACCATATTATATGACTCATCTGATTTGCCTTCACGGAATAGAGAATCAGCAATATAATATCCCGCCTCGGAATTATTGGGATTTAATTCCAACACTTTTTTATTTAAAATTAATGCATTATCCGTATCTTCCAATTTGTCGTATGATTTAGCAACTAACAAATATACCCTGTAATCTTCAAGTTCGTTTTTTAGTGAATTAAATAAATTTATTACATTTTTATATTCCCCTTTTTCAAACATTAGTTCAAATAGGGTAATAGCAGTTTTAATTAATTCAAATTTATCATTGAATAACTTCAATAAAATTTCCGTAGCTTTTTCGTTATTATTATTTTTTATACAAAGCATAGCATAATCATATAAAATTTGAGGGTTGTCAGGATTTTTATTACTGCATTGCTCATAAAAGCTATTTGCTCGTTCATATTGCCCGATTTTGGTATATAAAAAAGCCAACTCAAGCATAATTTCTACGCTTTCATTATCTATAGCAAGTGCTTTGTAAAAATAATCAATTGCTAATTTGTATTCACACTTTTTTTTATATTCAAATGCTTTTTTTAAATACTCTGTCAAATTACTCATAAGTTTATTATATTTTTATTTAATTAAATAGTAAAGTGACGAAATAAATATTTAATATACAATATAAATATGGAAAAAAGATTTAAAATAAGTTCAAAATATAAACCGTCAGGCGACCAGCCCAAAGCAATAGAAAAACTAACGGAAGGAATTATAAAAGGTGATAATTCGCAAACACTTCTGGGTATTACAGGCTCAGGGAAAACATTTACTATCGCAAATGTTATTGAAAAAATACAAAAACAAACATTGGTTATAGCCCATAATAAAACTTTAGCAGCACAACTTTATAATGAATTTAAAGAACTTTTTCCAAACAATGCAGTAGAATATTTTATAAGTTATTATGACTATTATCAGCCGGAAGCTTATATCCCACGAAGCGATACTTACATTGAGAAATCCGCAACAATTAATGATGAAATAGACAGACTAAGGCACAATACAACACGAAGTTTGTACGAGAGAAATGATGTAATTGTAGTTGCATCCGTAAGTTGTATTTATGGATTAGGACTACCTGAACAATACTTTAAAGGAGCACTTGAATTAAATGTAGGCGATGAAATAGATAGAAATGCATTTTTAAAAGCTTTGGTTAATATACAATATACAAGAAATGATTTAGAATTAGAACGTTCAACATTCCGTCCAAGAGGAGATATTATTGAAATAATGCCTGCATATGAAAAAATGGTAACAAGAATATATCTTTTTGGTGATGAAGTTGAAAAAATTACAAGAATTAATCCTGTTTCTGGTGAAGTACTTGAAAGTATTGATAAAGTTATTATTTTCCCCGCAGTTCACTATATTTCAGGTGATGAAGATAAAGAAGAAACTATCAAACTTATTAGACAAGAATTGCAGGAACAAGTCAAAAAATTTGAATTTGAAAATAAACTAATTGAAGCACAAAGAATATATCAAAGAACTAACTATGATATTGAAATGATAAAAGAAATGGGGTATTGCAGCGGAATAGAAAATTATTCAAGAATAATAGAACGTCGACCTGTAGGAAGTGCACCTGCAACG
>CANQOM010000209.1 GCA_947625445.1 Candidatus Gastranaerophilales bacterium | reverse complement strand
GTATTATTTGTTAAGGCATACGAACCTATTGCAACGTTACCTAGTGCAGATGTTATTTTACTCTGATTTAAAAATACTCCTGAACCTGTCTCATATTCTACTAATTCTGTATATCTAGGATTTAAACCGGGAGATATTGTATAATTACCTACTGATATGTTTTCTTGAGGTGAATTGGTTTCAGAATTTGCAACTAATGCATTTAAACCAATTGCAATATTATTTGAACCGGTTGTACTATTATGCATTGCATCATATCCTATTGCAGTATTATCATTCCCTGTTGTATTGTTTATTAAGGCTTGATATCCATACGCACTATTATGATTCCCGCTTGTATTCCGTGTTAATGTTCTATACCCTACTCCCGTATTTGAACCACCAACTGATAACCTTAATGACTGATGCCCTATCCCTACATTCTTGCTCCCTTCGACATTCGTCATTAACGCCTCATGGCCTATACCTATATTAAAATATCCTCTTTCTTCTGTCTTGCCATCTCCTTTTTCCTCTATCTTCCCTTCATTACTCCCTAATGTATTTGTTCCTATCCCTATATTGAAATTCCCTCCTTTATTACGCATCAATGATTGATGCCCTATCGCTACATTATTCCCGCCATCTGATGACTCTCCATCTTCATCTCCCATTAATGCTCTATATCCTATTGCTGTATTCCTTGCCCCATACGAATACATCATCGCCTCTTGCCCATATACCGTATTGAAGCCTGCATCCCCTATATTCGACAACGTGTTTATTCCGAACCCTATGTTCGAATTATCAGCATATACTCTTCCTACTAATCTTGGATTAGTACTTATTTCTTCTCCCATTGTGTAAAGCGATAAAAATGAAGAGTCTGCCCCTTCAGGCTTTACAATAGCTAATTTTGGATTCTCAGAACCTGAAAATCCCCCCCCCCGTGGCTCCTATTAAGACTTTTTGGCTCTTGTTCAACGCAGCATACGCATCTGAGTTATTTGTCATCCTCCATATGCCCTCGTTTGTATTCGCCATCTTTCGGGTTACCGTAGGCACCGTCGCTGCTAATACCATACTGGTCACTAATAGTGAAATCAACAATTCTGCAAGAGAAAATCCTCTTTCTTTCTTCATCATAAGTTTACTTCCATTTCTTATTTAATTTTTCAATTTAACGCTATTTATTTTAGTACCACGTTTATTATTTTTTTAAACATGCTCTTTATTTAGTTTGATTCTATCAATTTTTATTATTTTTTGCAAGAATATATTTCAAAGTCTTCTATATCTAATTCTACTAAATTAGTTGAATCTGTTACCCTGAATTTATTTCAGCGTCTATGTTCAAAAGATGCGCAAACGAGTTTAAAATGACAGACATTGTTAAATAAAATGAAATTGAAAACCATATACGGAGCTTTGTAGCTTCTCTTACTGAGGCGATGTCAAAACGAGCGTCGTTTAGCGAGTTCTTGCCGAAGTTAGAGAAGCATAAAGCGCAGTATCAGGTTTGATATTTCTTTTTATTTCATAATCTATAAATATATGCAATTGAGATGTTCAGCATGACATATATGTAAGTTTAAAATGACTGATATTGTTAATAAAATGAAATTGAAAACCATATACGGGGAATATATAAATTCTAATGAAATATTATTTTCATTCTGAGGAGCAAAGCGAGCTCAGAATCTCTTACTTCTTATAACACTTTCTGTGTATCCTTTAAAAATTTACAGGCAAAATTTAATTTCACATTCTTTAACAAAAATGAAAAATATGGTAATATGTTAAAAAATAAAGGAGAATATAATATGGCAACAGATAACGTTGATGAAATAATTCAGTGTCCGGCATGCGGTAAAGACATGGTAAAAGTTTATTTCCCTCAACAAGGTGTAAACCTTGACATATGCTTAAACGGATGTGGCGGAATATATTTTGACAACAGAGAACTTGAAAAATTTGACGAATCACACGAAGATATAACTCCGTTACAAAAATTATTTGAAAATAAAGAGTTTAAAAAAGTAGATACATCAGAAAAAAGAATTTGTCCCGTATGCGGATGGACGATGGTTAAACACTTTGGAAGTGCAAAAAAAGAAATAGAAATTGATGAATGCTACGGGTGCGGAGGCAAGTTTTTAGACTATTCAGAACTCGAAAAATTTCGTGCACAATATAATACAGAAGAAGAACGTGCTAAAGATGTAATTAAAAATCTTTACGACACCGCCGGTATAGTACTAAACTTACAAGATGAAGAATATGAACAAAGAATGAAACATAAAAACCTCTATGCAAATCTTGTTATCAATAAACCAATTAACAAATTATTTAAACAAGACAAATATAATTTTTAAATAAAAAAAGCAAGGCTCCCATAAAGGGAGTCTTACTTTAAGTTTCACTTGTATTGAGTTTATTGTTCCTGACAACCGAAAGCAATTGTAACTTTTTCTTTTGGATTAACAGAAGATACTTTCATTCCGTTAGGATCAACCAAGTAAGAAATTTCATCACCTGTGTATTGGAATAATCCCATAGTACCAGATAATACAGTTCTTGTAGCATCAACAGGCGCTTTAACTATAGCTTTACCAACATCAACATAGCTTCTTCCCGCAGCCTTAAATTGACCTTGGAAAATTTCACCTGTACCGACACCAACACCTGATACTACTTGTTCAACTGCATTTGAAGCACTAACAATAGCACCACCTACAGTTCTACCAACATCACCTAATAAACCTCCTACCCAAGTGAACGGAAATTCAATTACACGAGCAACAACATTAGGATTTTTTACTCTGTTTACTTGTGCAGTTAAGATTTGGTTTGGCAGTTCAGTTTTACATTTGCCGTTTTTAATAGTATTAAATGATAATTTTAATGCACCTTGGCAATGTTTTGTAGGTCTGACAACTTCAAGCACTTTACCGTCTACTCTTGAACCTGCAGGATATTCAACCCCGTTAATAGTTATAG
>CANQOM010000208.1 GCA_947625445.1 Candidatus Gastranaerophilales bacterium | reverse complement strand
CTTCGTCAAGTATATATATCCATCCTTCACCATTCATTCCCAAATTGTTCATTGCAGTAGGCAAAGTATTAGTTCCTGATAACGCATTATTACCAAATGCAGTATTTTGGTTGCCGTCTTTTAAACTATCAAGCACCCCAAGCCCTAATGCTAAATTTGTTGAATCAGCATATAATTTACTTACCAGACGTGGTTCAGAAGATAAGTTTGTTAAATTTTTTGTATAAAGCGATAAAAATGAAGAGTCTGCCCCTTCAGGCTTTAAAATGGCTAATTTAGAGTTTTCAGAGGCAAAATCCCCCCCCCCGTGGCTCCAATCAAGACTTTCTGGCTATCGCCAATGCGTGCAGTAATGTCTTCTCCGGATGTTCTATTCCAAGTATTTTCATTTGTACTTGCCATCTTTCGCGTTACCGTAGGCACGGTCGCTGCTAATACCATGCTGGTCACCAATAGTGAAATCAACAGTTCAGCAAGAGAGAATGCTCTTTGTTTCTTCATCATAAGTTTACTTCCATTTCTTATTTAATTTTTCAATTTAACGCTATTTATTTTAGTACCACGTTTATTATTTTTTTAAACATGCTCTTTATTTAGTTTGATTCTATCAATTTTTATTATTTTTTGCAAGAATATATTTTAAAGTCTTTTATATCTAATTCTACTAAATTATCTGAATCTGTTACCCTGAATTTATTTCAGCGCCTATGTTCAAGAGATGCTTAAACAAGTTCAGCATGACAATTAAATAGTTAAGAATATTACTCTAATAATCTTATTGTCTTAAAAGAGCATTAAATTCATCCAACGATATACTTCCTGTTAAAATTTTAGGAGGTATATAAAATATCGAATCATCAACATTATTTATTTCTATATTTTTTACATTAAATTCCGAGGAATTTGTCATATTAAATAAAGGATTATATGTACTTACAACCGAATAAACAGGTAATGCATATTCGTCACTCACACATATATTTGATTTCTCAAATTCTTTAAATTCCTTATTTCCGAATTTTTTAGTAGTTGTAATATTATACATTTCAATCAATCTGCATTGAAACCCGTTATAAATGGCATTATCCATAATAAATTTTGGTTTTTGACCTTGCTTTTTTAAATCTAAAGAACTCATAGCTATATTTTTATAGTATTCATTTTTACTCAATGTATTGGTAGAACCATCTGAAGCATTTATAACAAACGGAGCTTTTACACCAATTGTTGTATTCCCGTTAAATCCATAAAAATAATCATTAACGCCATCCGAAATAAATTTTGTTGCAATAGGGAATTTTACCATTTCAACTCCGCCCATTTCAATTGATATTTTATCCATTAACTTTTCAATATCAGGATACTCATTATACAATTTATTCCCTTTTATGGATGAAATAAAATCCATATTTACTAATTCACCCATTTTCAAGTTTCCTTTAATTGTATAGGAAGAATAACTCTTTTGTATCTTTTTTATATCATTTAAATATTCATCAACACTCGTATATTTTTCTTTTAACTTTGGTCTTGGAATTTGTGATGTTTTTTCTGCTTTTTTCACGTCATTTGAAGATAATGTATTACCTTTATTTTCAGTATTAACATTTTTATTATTTTCTGTTGATACATCTTTAGTTGTTACAACCTTATTAACTTTATTAACAACTGTTTTACTTTTTGTTCCGCATCCTGTCATTAATAAAGATAGAGATAATATTAAACTTAAAACACAAATCTTTTTCATATTTTTACTTCCATTTTCTTATATTAATAATTTTATTATTTATAAATTAAACACATACTTCACCAACAAATGATAACTCAGCACCTCCTGACATATAAACATCGTAATCAGCATTGTCTTTTGAACCATCCCATTCAATTACAAGCTGACCACCCGGCAAATTAACTTTTACTTTATTATCACACAATCCGTTTAATATAGAAGCAACAACACTTGCACAAGCACCTGTCCCGCATGCCAGCGTAATTGCACATCCTCGCTCCCATACATCAAGGTTTATTTCATCACGTGAAAGTATTTTTATAAATTCTACATTTGTTTTTTCAGGAAAAAGTTCATGCACTTCAACTTCTCTTCCGTACTTCAGCGCAAGATTTTTTGTATCTTCTTCCGTTATTATTACACAGTGAGGATTACCCATACTGATAGCATTTGCTTTAAATACTCTGTCTGAAACCTTTAAATCAAAATTCAAATTATTTTCAACTTTAACAGGAATTTTAACAGGATTTAAAACAGGTTGAGACATATTCACCCTTACTTTTCCATCATCAAGTATCGTAGGTATTATAGTACCGGCTTTTGTTTCTACTGAAAATTCTTTTTTATTTATAATTCCGTTAGAATATACATATTTTGCGAAACACCTTATACCGTTACCGCACATTTGAGCTATTGAGCCGTCAGAATTATAAAAAATCCAACCAATATCAGTATTTTTAACTTCAGGATTTACAATAATTAACCCGTCAGCTCCTATCCCAAAATGTCTGTCACACAATTTTATAGCCAATTCAGAAGGAGTTTTATTCGTTTTTTTATATTCTTCAAAATCTAATATTACAAAATCATTGCCTAGCCCTTGCATTTTAGTAAATTTTATTAATGGCATCTTACTTTTCCCTTCTTTTCTTTTTTGATTTTCTTTTCGGCTTTATATCCTGATCTATTATAAATTCATTATTATTACCTTTTATAATATCCTTCATACTATATGATTTATTATATATCCTTGTTTTTAAAGCTTCTATATATTTATCATTTAAGTGTGCATAATCAAATAAAACACTTCCTTTTGTCTTATATTCTCTTGTTTTATGAATTTGTATTAACAAATCATCAAACGAACCGCCCATAAAAGTAACAAATATTCCGGGATATATTTTTGTTAAAGAAGATGTATGTCTAAGAACATCTTTTAATAATAATATTGCAGTATTTTTATCACCCGTA
>CANQOM010000207.1 GCA_947625445.1 Candidatus Gastranaerophilales bacterium | reverse complement strand
GATATCGTAAGGTATCTGCCGGGTAAACTCCGTTCGGGTGCAAGATTGAATAAAAGATTAAGGTGACCCGCCGTCTTTTGAAAAATCGCTTGAGCAATAGGGTAACTTATTGCCCAGACAGATGATTATTTAGAAACAGAATCCGGCTTATGAACTGCTCTCTTTTACTATAGGAATAATGAATTTTCATTCATATATTGTTTTAATTCTTCTATTCTTGCTACGTTTTCTTCGTAATCAGGAAACATATTCACTATAGATTGACAAAAATCTTCCTTATTTTCTTCTTTTTCAGAATTATCGTTATTTTTTATTTTAGGTCGATTAGTTGTACTTGTTGTTAAATCATATTCTCTTTCTGCTTTTAATATTGATTGAATTTTCGGATAATCTGATTTATAAATTTGTTCAGCAGAAGCTCTGTCAGATAATGCAGCATATGCGCATTCCATTAAATATCTTATTACTGCCGTTTCCGTTTCTTTTATTTCTTTATGAGCTAATTTTACAATGGATTCTTCACCCAAATTAAAATCTTCATTATTACCTAAAGCATCTTCAATCAGTGCTTTTTTCTTCATTAATTCTTTATGAAGTTCAAACCCAACTTTTATTGTAAATATTAATGAAGGATTAGTAGATATATAAGAAGGCATTCCTATAAAGATATTTAGGTCTGAATCTTTATCCAAAATTAAAGGTTCACAAGGATAATCTTTATCATTAGGATTAATTTCCAACTTATACACATCTGCTAATCTGGTCGGATTATAATAAGGGATTCTAACGGGAGTTTCTCTGTACATTAAACAAGGTCGTCTGTCCCTTCCTTTACAAATAAAACAATCTTGATTAGGATATTGTTGTTCAATTTTTCTAAGTGCATATTCATCACTTGGTAAAAAACGAGCCGGAACAGACTTACATGATGCTCGTCCCAAATCAACGAACCCGTCTAAATATACACTTTTAAAAGAAACATTTGATTTTTTATTAGTTTCTTTCAAGTTGTTTTTCATTAAGTTATTATTGTAATTTGCTGAAGAGAAAGCAGAAATTTTCATTATAACTCCTTGTTAATCAATTGAAAAATCAAAAATATTAAATTTGCCGATAAATTAAAACATGTAAAAAAAAATTAACATTTATTCACAAAATATCAATAAATTATATTCACAATCTTTAAGACCTTGAAAGTAAGTCGGCATCAGGTTATATGAAAATAAGTTCATCTTTCAGCAATCACGTAAAAGGTCGAAACAATCAATCTTTTAAGGCGATACCAAAAAATCCGAAATATATACCGGAAACACTCGGAGTAATAGGGAAAGCAGCAGGCGAATATATAAACATGCCTGAACAAAAATTATTTCTCGCTGCAACTGCATTAATGTTTCAACCGCTAATAGATTTAAAATTTGCTAATGAAGAGCAAAAGAATGATGCTGCAATAAAATCAGCATCAAAAGCAATTGCCGGAGGTCTTACCGGAGTTACAATAAGAGCCGCCTTTCTTAAAATTATGGATAAATTTATCGGATTTGATAAACATAATAAACTTAATACACTATTTTTCCCTGAAGCCGTACAACGATTAAAAGAAACACGACCTGAGATTGCCAAACTATACATGAAACAGTATAGTAAAACACTAGGAACACTTTGTGCAGTTTTGTTCATGATACTGTTCTCCAATTCCAAAATTGATGTTCCCCTAACAAGTGATTTTCAAGACCTTATATCAGGTGTTGCGAAAGAAGATAAGACCTGGTTACAATCACTGAAAGATGTTGCAAAAGGAAGATGCAAGAAAATAGCCGACTGGTTCAGAAAAATTAAGTCATTTTTTGTAACCATTAAAACCAAAATCCTTCAAGTCGATTATGCTTTAAAAAATGATGAACAGAAAAGTCATAAGGAGGAATCCGAATGAATAAGTGTTTGACTTTTCTGAAAGAAAAAGTATTTAATCCTGCATACAATATTAATCAAAAATATTTTGGTAAGTATGCAAGAATTTCTTATTGTAAAAAAATATCAAATTTTATTTTTAATCGAAGCAAAGAAACCGCATTAATAATGTTGGTTTTCAATTCTATTTCTATTATATCAAGCCATTTGTCACAAATAGGAGGTTTAAAAAGAAGCAAACGTGAAAATAAAGACTATTTAATCAATCAGGAATGGAAAGAACTCGGACTTGACCTTGCTTTCACAATTGTTCCACCTTTTATTCTTAATAACTTTCTTATGAAAAAATTTGATTCCGGACAATGGACTACAAAGTCAGCCAGAAATTATTTAATAGACACAATAGCTCCAACCGTAGGTGCATCTAAGAATGAACTATACAGTTTAGACCATATTAAACCCTTCAAAGAAAGTATAGTTAATACAAAAGATGAAATAATTACAACATTAAAAAAATCAAATAAATTACCCAAATTTTTAGATGACAAAATTAAGATGCCAAAAGTCAAACCGATTAAACCTGCGCCAATGGTTGCCTTAGAAGATATAACAACCGACTTCGACATAATAAAGAAAGGTAATTTTAAGCCTTTTTATAACGGTAAAGCTTATGATGAAATTAATGGACAAAGAAACGGCTTATTAATACTTGCAACAATTGCATATACAGTTATTGCAAGTAATATTATTATGCCGATTTTAAAGAATAAATTATCTAACTATTCATACAAAAAACAATTAGAAAAACAGGGAGAAACACCTGAAAGTATTAAAAGAAAGAAAAGATTCAGTTATAATACTCATCCAGTTCTGGATATTAATGAAAACACAACATTTAGTAATTTTTTAACAAAAAACACATCAAAAGAAACAAATAAACCTGTTGTATCAAGCACCTTTGACACATTTAAAAAATATACAAATCCAACACAAAAGCCGGGACTAAGAATTTAATTTTATGTATAATAAAGTAAATGTGTCCGTAGCTTAACAGGATAGAGCAAAGATCTCCGAAGTCTTTAGATGTGGGTTCAACTCCCATCGGGCACAAAT
>CANQOM010000206.1 GCA_947625445.1 Candidatus Gastranaerophilales bacterium | reverse complement strand
GCAGTATAAGCATCTGAGTTGTTTGTCATTCTCCAAACGCTTTCATTTGTGTTCGCCATCTTCCGAGTTACCGTCGGCACGGTTGCTGCTAATACCATGCTGGTCACTAATAGTGAAATCAACAGTTCAGCAAGAGAAAATGCTTTTTCTTTTTTCTTCATAATATTTACTTCCGTTTCCATCATTGTAAAATAATTACTTACTTTTATCATACCCAATTTTTTATTTTTTTAAACATCAGGTTTTTGTATGTTTGATTTTACCAATTTTTTCCTATCTTTGCAAGTTATAAAAATTGGACTTTTATATCAAATTACACTAAAACGGATGAATCTGTCACCTTGAATTTATTTCAGAATTAAAAAGTTAAATAAAAAGACGGAGTAACTCCGTCATTTGTTTGCCTTATCCATTGCCCTTTTTTGGCTTATTAGCTGCTCATTAGCTCAATTGCATTTTCAAGCAGCTGCTTATGTGATTTTATTAACTGATTCGCTAATTCCAGTTGCATTTGAGCTTGTTGATAATATGCAGTATTAGCATCAAAATCAACATTTGAAAGCTCAATTAATCCGCCTCTCACTTCTCCTCTTCCTACAACCGGTTTTCCCGAGTCGGCAGTTTCTATAAATTGTCCTTCTTTTATTTCATATAACATTTGTGGATTATGGAAATTTATTACTGCAACTTTGTATAAAGGAGTCATAATCTTACCGCCGTCTGCTTTTCCATATAAAATTCCGTCATCTTTAAACTCAAATTCTTCATATTTACCCAAATATTTACCATTACTCGGGTCAATCCATAATTTTATATTAGTTGTCGGAACGGAAGCAGCTCCGCCATCAAATGCAGTATCTATAAAGGAATCCGCATCAACAGGTTTAGCCCCGTTCATAATTTCTCCTTTATCATTTAAAATATATCCTTGTACCGCCTGTCCGTCTGAACTTCTATATACACCTTCGCCGTCAAATTTAAATTCTCCGAGTCTGGTATATGCTATTCTGCCTTTGTCATTGCGCAATACAAAAAAGCCGGCTCCTTCCAAAAATATATTTTCATCTGACGTACCGGGTTGTGATTTCCCTTGTCCTATATTCCTCATATTTGTATCTGCTATAGAACCATCCAAAAAAGTTTTGAATGTAAATTTCTTTTCTCTGTATCCCGGAGTATACACATTGACAAGGTTTTCCGAAATGTCATTTACCCATTCATTTGTTATTTTTTGTGTGTTTAAAGCGTTTATAAATGCATCACGCATTATTGCTCTCCTTTATCTTTATTCTTATTTCTGTTTTGTCTGCTATTTTGTCTGTATAATAAATCGTTATACGGTAAATTTTGCTCATCAAATTTTTGTTTCAATGAAGCAATGTTATTTCTCAAATAATTTTCAACTTCAAGACTTCCGGGAATAAATTCTGCCGATATTTTTCCGTGTTTATCAATTTTTATAATTACCGATACATCATTATCAAAAGAAATTCTGACGGGTTTTTGAGTATTTTGTGCTTTTTCTATTAATTCAGTCAATTTATTTGAAACTTCTACACTTTTAGGGGAAACAACATTTTGAACAACTTCTGTTTGTACAAGTGCTTGAAATTCTCCATTTGTAGAATTTTGTGCAATATATGGTACATTTTGAGCAAGATTAATAAAAAACATTGCATCTTCATAATCCATTGATAATGAATCATAGTTAAAATCAAAATTTAATTGATTTATACCGTTTAAATTATTTGCTTCACCTGTTAATTCCTGCGCAATAATTTGTGAAAACGGCATATTAGTTAATTCCAATAACTGAGTATCTTCTTCAGTTAATTGAATTTGATTTTCTTTTTGTTCTATTATGTTATTTGATTTAGCTTCTATTTTCATTACTGTTCCTTTTTAATCGTCTTCGCCTTCTTCTTCTTTTTTTGCTCTTGTTCTTTGAAAATACTTTTGAACTGCGACTTCTGATAACTGTTTATTTTCTGCTTGTTTTTCTTCTTCTCTATATGCTTCTAGTGCATTTTCCTTATGTTTTTCAAGTACCTTTACTTCTTTTTCACGTTCAACCAATTTTCTTTTTTCTTCTTCCAGAATTTTTTCAGCTTCGTCTTTTTGTTTTA
Source organism: Candidatus Gastranaerophilales bacterium (assembly GCA_947625445.1). Classification (GTDB taxonomy): domain Bacteria; phylum Cyanobacteriota; class Vampirovibrionia; order Gastranaerophilales; family Gastranaerophilaceae; genus Avigastranaerophilus. The sequence continues at coordinate 910 of CANQOM010000206.1, read as the reverse complement.
TCAATTCTTCTTCTTTTTCATATAAATGTTTTAAATATTTATCATATGAGTCCATTAATCGATAATCCGGAGTTGTTCTCATTATTTGAATTACGCCTGAAATTTCCTGTCTGTTTGCCTCTATTAGTCCTTGTATTCTGTCTACCTCATATTTTGCCTTTATTACAGCCTGAAGCTGTTCTTCTTTCTTCTTGATTCTAAAATCAAGCACTTTTTGTAATCTGTATCTGAATGGCATTTTATAACTACTTACACCTGTACTATTGTATTATCATCATTTTTTCATAATCCTGATACCTCTATTTATATGATATTCAATTACTACTTAATATTTTTTTTTACAAAGTCAATTTTATAAGCAAAAAAAAATATGTTTATTTTTATATCAATCAAAGGTTAAATATATGAACATATCTTTTAGCTCAAAAATAAATACAATTACAAATCAAAATATTAATAAATATAATCATTTACAAGCCCAAACGATAACCGACCAAAAAAAGCATGAAACAATAACAAGTATGAAAAAGAAGGGAACACTTTCCTCTTTGGATTATCGCAATATTTTTCTCGGGCAATTAAACTTCAAACCGTCTTTTGGAGCCTTAAAAAAAGTTGAAGACATTAAATTAAAAGACCGCAATACAGGGAAAAGTGTTGACGCTTCTTTATTTAAAGAAAAATCAGGAGATTTTATTGATTTCAAAATTAAGTATAAAAGACAAGAAGCAGGATATCTTTCTATGGATTTATGTCCGACTTATTTATATAATCTTCCAAAACCGGAAATAAATAATAAAGACATACCCGAAGTAGAAAAGATACGTACAATAATGGGGGATTCACTTGAAGGAATAGGTACCGCTCTTATGACTGCCGCAATAAAAGAAAGTATAAAGAATGGTACGGA
>CANQOM010000205.1 GCA_947625445.1 Candidatus Gastranaerophilales bacterium | reverse complement strand
TCCTACAACTTTTATTGCAGATTTACCTGCTTGTTTCATACCTTTTTCTTTGCCAAGTTCTTTAAATGTAGGATATACTTCAGTTAAACCTTCGATTAATCCCGAAAATACCAGCATAAATCCGGCCCCGGATGATTTCATAAATTTACCGAATTTTCCTAATTTACTTGCGGTTTTTCCGCCATTTTCCACTACTTTTTCAACTGTTTGTATGCTTTTTTTAGCTTCAAAAGCCGCATTTGCATGTTTTGTTGTTTTTTCTAATGCTTTATCCATATGGAATTTATTTATTATGCTATTAGGTTTTTTTGCTAATTTTTCAGCATATTTACCACATTTATTATTCCATTTGATAGCTTTTGCTTCTTGTTTTGTTAATGATTTTAATTCAGTGTATTTATTTTTTGAATCTATAGAAGTTGAAATAAAATTCTTAATTTTTTGACCCAACTTGCCATCTTTTGAAAATATATTTTTAAATGCATCCTGATTTACTTTATCTATTTTTTTCAAAGTATCAGTTGCAAATGTCTCATTTATTTTTTTAAGTTTCCCTTTTCTTAAAATAAAGTTAAATAACGGAATACCCTCAAATAAAGCAACACTTGAGCCTGCTCCTTTTAAGGTACTTGTAAAAGTATCAGGTACTTCCTTTAATGCCTGGCCATTTACATATCTTTGAAGAATTTTAACTTTTTCTTGCTTACTAAGATTTGTTTTTACTTCATTACTAACTGAACCTATTGTATTAACCATAATTATACCAAAATCCTTTTCCACACATGTATATAAAGTATTTTTTTGGGGTTAAATTTACATTTTTATTAGGAATGTTAACAATTGTAAAAAATCTTGTAACACAAATAAAACGAGCAGTTAGATTTAACTGCTCGCATAAAACATGAATATATTTTTACTTTATCCTTTTATAGGTACGGAAATTATCAATTTATTCTCATCTTTAACTTTTGATATATTTGCAATATCAGCATTTTCCGGCAAAATAAAATCCTGAGAAAATTCAATATCTTGAACATAATCTCTGTCTTTTACTTCAGATTTTCCAAAAACAGATAATTTTCTTCCTTTAACATTATAGTTAATTTTATTTTCATCACCTCTAAAAGGTTTTAAGTCAATAATAACATTATATTTATTATCATCAAATTCTGTTCTGATTTTTACAGAATCCATAAAGAATATGGGTTCAGCGAAATCATTATGTTTGAATTTAGGCATTTTAGGCTTATGTTTTTCAAAATTATTATCAAATTTTTTAAAAGCTTCATCAAAAGCTTTCATATCATTTTTATACATTCTTTCCATATCTTCACGAATATTTTTTTCTAATCTGTCATGAGAGAAAGGAGCAGGATGATATTTTTTGTATGATCTTTCCATTATTTGGTCTGTTACAAAGTATACTGCCAAAAAACCGCCTAAAAATGCAGCACATAACATTGCAAAGCATTTTTTCCAACAATGATTTTCATGGCAAATATGCTTATTTTTTTCTTCATTTTCCGAACTGATATTGTTCTCATTTTGATTGTTATTTTCTTCCATATTGCTTCCTTTCTTTTTACCCAATTATATAATTTGAATTACAATTTTACAATAATACTGTTGGTTTAGTCATTTATACAATTATTGAGGTACTCAATTGTATCTAATTTGTTATCATATAAAAATTTAAGAAAATATAAATAATTAATATCGTGAGAAGAAACTGTAATGTTTATTTCAAACCCGTCAGAACAAAACGGTTCATAATCATAAATAACATAACTATTATATTTGCTTTTCCATTCTTTTTTATCAATCAGACAGTTGTTTTCCAGAGCAGTTTGTTCAAGCCAAGGGATTATATCTTTTGAAATATTTTTAAATTCTATCTGGCTTCTTTGATTAAATCCGTTAACATATTTTTCGACTAACATTTTTTAATACCCCTAATACTATTAATTTACACACTTCCATATCCAAAACCGGATATAAACAGTTTAAATTTATTTTAAGTTCAATAAAATATACCAACGTATAATATTGTAACTATATTTTAGGACTATTTTTTTTTAGTGAATGATAAAAATTAATATTCGAAATAAGATTAAAAGTCTTATTATTATTCAATTTCAAGCAAGATATAAAGAATATATTAAAAAAACAGAAAATTAAAAAATTTCATTTATAATAAAATAGAAATCAGAGAAAAATGTAAAGAGGCACAAATGAATACAGTATTAACACCGATAAATGAATATTTAAATAAGTTAGAAGCAGCTGATAATAATGCAAAAAATGAAATAGAAAATGAATTAGTAAATATTGGCAAAGCAGCAGTTCCTTCACTCGTTGATTCTCTTCAAGTATTAAAAGGAAGAACAAGAGGAATTGTTGCAATGGTTTTAATAAGAATCGGTGAATCTTCAATAGATTATTTAGAAAAAGCAGCAAAAATGAACAGTGATTTTGAATGGATAGCTAACTATTTAATCACAGAAATAAAAGGTGCAGCTGCTTAGTTATATCAGAAAAAGTATATTAAAATAAAATTACCCGAAAGACCAATGAAAATTTGGTCTTTTTTGTATCTTATTGTAATAAAGAGCTTAAGATTCTTGACTTAATAACATGCCTTAATATATTATATTTTTGTAAGGGAAAGGATTGGGGAATTATAAAATGAGAAATTCATCAATATACAGAGCTAACTTATCAGACGAAAAAATAGCATTTTTGTCTGAGTTAAGAAATCAAAAAGATTACTACGAAGAAGACAATGCGCCAAAAGCATATAAACGTCCTTCAAAACAAAAAGAGTTAGATTTGTTATGGCAAAATTTTAAAATTAATCCTAAAGAAGAAAAATCACCAGGAATATATCTTTTAACAGGATTTATAGCCGGTGCTCTATGCATGTTTTTGATGAATGCAATATTAAGTATAAGTTCTAATATATCAACCTCTGACACAACAGAATCAACATTTGGACAACCAAAATTTGAGAAGAAAATATCAAGAAAGAGCAAATTACCACAGATTAATACAACTCAAATATCAGTTATTCCTGTTAATTCAGAATCGAAATTTACCG
>CANQOM010000204.1 GCA_947625445.1 Candidatus Gastranaerophilales bacterium | reverse complement strand
TATAAAGACTAAAGTATCTCTATCTTGTGCAATAATATCAATTTCTGCATTTTTAGAGTAATGCCAGTTAGAATCTATAATTTTATAGCCCAATGAAAGAAGGTAAGTTGAGGCTATTTGTTCTCCTTTTTTTCCTGTTATAATGTTATTTCTTAAATTCATTATTTGATTATACCAAAATTTTATGATATTAAATAATTAATATGAAACATGATGAAAATAAAACAATTTTAATAACGGGAGCTTCATCAGGGATTGGCAGAGAATTAGCAATTGCACTTGCTAAAAAAGGTCATAAAGTTTTTGCGGGTATAAGACGCAAAATTGACAAAACGGAAATTGAATCTTTAAATCCCAATATAAAAGGTGTATATATAGATATTACTATCCCTTCAAGTATAGATAAAGCTTTCTGGTTTGTTTATAAAAATACATTAAAAATTGATATATTAGTAAATAATGCAGGGATTGCGGTTGCAGGACCTATTGAGTGTATTGATATTTCAAAAAAAAAAGAACAGTTTGATGTAAATACATTTGGTGCTATTAGTGTAGTACAAAGATTTATGCCATTGATGGATGGTGCTAAAATTATTAATATAAGTTCAATGGCTTCAACAGGAATATTTCCTTATATTGCTCCTTATTGTGCATCTAAAAGAGCTATGGAAATTTTGTTTAATAGCTTTAACCTTGAAAATAAATCCGGGATCAAAGTTATTTCTGTTAAACCTTCTTGCGTAAAAACTCCTATTTGGAATAAATCTGTGAATCGAGCTAGGGAAGATTTTAATAATTATCAATCTTCTTCTAAAAATAAATACGAAAAAGATTTATTATTTATGGAGAAAAATGCATTAAAAAATAATGATAAAGGAATTGAAATCGGAGTTGTTGTTGATAAGATTATTAAAATTATAAATGCGAAGAATCCTAAACCTTCATATACAATTGGAACTCAAGCCATGTTGGCTGAGCTTGTTTCTAAATTGCCACAAAATTTTATAAATTTTTTAATTAAATCTAAACTCAGTAAAATAACAGGATAAATTTTGTCATTTGTATAAACAAATAATGCTTAATTATACCCGATTGGATAATTGAAACAACAGAATATAAATTGTTTTATAATTACTATGAAAAAGTTAATTATAACAATATTAATAATTTTAACGATAATTTTTGCGTTTTTAATTCATGACAATCTTGCCAATGTTAATATTATTGCCAAGTTTGATGATTTAGAACCGTTAGATAAGCAAATGAGTGTTTATTATAAGGGATTCAAAGTCGGGCGTTCAACTAAAATCTATCCTGACAAAGAATATAAAAATACTTATATCAGATTAAAATTGCATCCGAGAAATATAAATTTGCCTGATAATATTGAAGCAAGAATCAAAAAGACAAAATTAAGCAGTGCATATATTAATTTGATTTATCCTGATTCACCTTCTTTAACAAGAATTAAAGATAATACAGAAATAAAAGGTGTATTGTCACAAGACATTAATAATATTTTAAACGATAAATTAGACAGTGAAGTAATAGAAGAAATAGTATCTGACACTACAAGTTTAATTGAAAACGCAAATAATGCGGTAAAAAATTTGAGTGATATTTTTCTTGATGTACGTGAAATATTAGCTGATTCAAGAAAAGATATTAAAGTTGCAACATCAAATCTTGCAAAAACAACACAAGGACTTCAAGAAATTACTTCAAATTTAAATAACTCTTTAGATAATGAAACAATGAATAAATCTGTTGATAATATTATGTATACAACTGAGAATATAAAAAATATTACAAATGATTTAAATGATATAACGACTCAAATAGATAAATCATCTATGCCTATAGTTAACGGAGTTTTGTGTCAAACCTATTCTACTGTCAAAAATGCAAATGAAATAACAGGCGGGATAAAAAACACTCTGAAAAAACATATGGGGCTTGGAAGATTGATTTTTGGCAGGCCGATAAGTTCTGATAATTATTGTAAGTGATTTTTTATTTACTTTTTATTACAAAAATTAAACTTTAGTGTAATCAAATATTTTAGTTGATAAAATAGGATTATGGAAAAAGTATTAATTATAATTCCTGATAATAATAAAGGTAAGTTTATTTCAAAAGGGTATTCTTCTGCATTTAAAGAACTGAAGTACTTTGTAATTGAAAAGAAAATTTATGATTTAAATATTGAAGAAATAAAAAAAATAAATCCCAATATAATATTTATATTTTGGTCGGGAATTACTCAAAAAGAAATAATTTCAAGATTTTTTGAATCTTATGACAGTTCTGATACAGTATTTATTCATGTATCGGAAACTGACAATGATATTCCGAAAATATATAATAAAAAGCCGAGAAATTACTTGTGTTCTTTAAAATCTTCAAAAAAAGATTTAAAATACGTACCTTCAGTATTAATAAAAGATTACAAAACAAGATTTAACGGATATAAGTATACATTGACATTCGCAGGTAATCCGGCAACTGATATAAGAGAAAAAATATTGTCTTATTTAATATATAATTATGGGAATTTGAATATTTTTTGTCGTTCGTATGATTTTTACAAAAGTGTTGATGAAATAAAAGAAAAACAACTTTTAGATTATGAATATCTTGATATATATAGAAAGTCATACAGAGGTTATGTAGAGTCTGCCAAAGACCTTTCTGAAATATACTCGTCGTCAAAAATAAATATTGATTTAATAAGTACAAATAATAAAAAAATAAATTATAGATGCTTTGAAATTCTTGCATCAGGCGGTTTTTTAATTTCTCCTTATAATGATGAAATTATTAAATATTTTGATTTGGGCATGGATTTTGAAACATACACTAATTGTGAAGAATTAACGGATAAGATAGATTTCTATCTGAAAAATTTAAACCTTGCTTCTCTAATTGCAGACAGAGGAAGAAAAAATGTTATTAATAATTATTCATATTATGATAGATTAAAAAAGATATTAAAGGTGATATATGGCAAAAATATTGGTAATAGATGATGATAATGCAATTAATGAATTAATAAAAGTTAATTTAGAACTGGCATGCTATACAGTTATAACTGCTTTGGACGGAAGTAAAGGATATGCACTTGCAAAGCAAGAGATTCCGGATTTAATTATTCTTGATGTTATGA
>CANQOM010000203.1 GCA_947625445.1 Candidatus Gastranaerophilales bacterium | reverse complement strand
GGAACAGGGGTAATGGATGCTGCTTTATCAAATCTTATAAATGAAGGAGATAAAGTTTTATCACTTGTAATAGGGAATTTTAGCAGAAGATTAGCAAAAATAGCACAAGGATTGGGGGCTAATGTTGAAATATTGGAAGTTGAAGCAGGCAAAGCAATTAATCCTCAAGTATTAAAAGAAAGATTAGATAAAGATACAAACAAAGAAATAAAATACGTGACTCTTATTCATAATGAGACTTCAACAGGTGTTACAAATGATGTAAAAACATTGGTATCATTAATAAAAGCTCATGGTGCAATTTCAATAGTTGACGGAGTAACAAGTGTAGGAGCCATTGAATGCAAAATGGATGAGTGGGGAATAGATGTACTGTTTTCCGGTTCTCAAAAAGGCTTCATGCTTCCGCCGGGATTATCATTTTTAGCCGCAAGCGAAAAAGCATGGGAAGCTCATAAAAATTGTAAACGTCCTGATTTTTATTTTAACTGGACTACTAACAGAAAATCGGTGCTTGAAAATTCAACTGCATTTACTCCGAATGTAAGTTTAATTGCAGGGCTAAAAGTAGCACTTGAAATGATAAAGGAAGAAGGAATTGAAAATATAGTTGCACGTCATAGCAAAATAGCAAAGGCGCTCAGAGCAGCATTGAAATCTTTAAATTTAAAATTATTTGTAGAAGATGATTCAGTAGCATCAACATCAATCACTGCAATTTTACCGCCTGAAGGAATAAGTGTACCTGATATAAGAAAAGTAATAAAAAATGACTATGATATAGTTGTTGCAAACGGACAAAATGAATTAAAAGATAAAATATTCAGAATGGGTACTTTAGGTTTTGTATCTGAACGTGATGCTATAACTGCCGTAGGTGCTCTTGAAGCAACACTTTATAAGCTTGGCTACAAATTTGAACTTGGAACGGGCGTTGCTACATTAATAAAAGAATTAAATAAATAGAGGTTAAGATGAAAGTACTAATAACAGACAAAATCAACGAAGCAGCAGGTAAAATATTAGAAGGAGTAGCTGAAGTCGAATTTATTCCTACACTTCCAGAAGATGAACTGGCTGAAAAAATAAAAGACTACGATGCATTAATGATAAGAAGTCAAACAAAAGTAACAAAAAAAATACTTGAAGCCGGCAAAAAGCTTAAAATCGTTGGAAGAGCAGGAGTTGGAGTTGATAATGTGGATATAGAAGCTGCAACTCAAAATGGAATTATAGTAGTTAATTCTCCTGACGGGAATACGAATGCAGCAGCAGAACATACACTTGCTCTTATGCTTGCAATGTCAAGAAATATACCGATAGCAGCAGCATCTACAAAAGAAGGAAAATGGGAGCGCTCTAAATTTACCGGAGTAGAAGTCTATGGAAAAACATTAGGAATTATCGGTTTTGGAAAAATCGGGCATCATGTTGCTAATGTTGCACTTGCTTTAGGAATGAATGTTGTAGTATCAGACCCATATACAACAAAAGAAGCGGTTGAAAAAATCGGAGCAAAGTATGTAAGCAGTCTGGATGAATTTTGGGGGTTGTGCGATTATATAACAATTCACACTCCAAAAACAAAAGAAACTACATCTTTAATAAATAAGAATACATTAAACAGAATGAAAAAGGGTGTAAGAATAATAAACTGCGCAAGAGGAGGAATTATAGATGAAGCTGCACTAAGGGAAGCTCTTGAATCAGGTCAAGTAGCGTCTGCGGCCATTGATGTGTATGAAACAGAACCGGATATAACCGCATCTCCATTATTTGGTACAGAAAAGAACTTGGTTATGACTCCGCATCTGGGAGCAAGTACAACCGAAGCTCAATTTAATGTAGCGATTGATGTAGCAGAACAGATTAAAAATGTTTTATCAGGAGGAAGTGCTAAAGCAGCCATAAATATTCCGGCATTAAAATCAGACATTTTAGAACCGGTAAAAGAATATATGAAGCTCGCAGAAAATCTGGGTGAACTTGTTCAACAATTATCCAAAGGGAATTTAAAAAACATTAATATATCTGTAAACGGAAATTTAGCGGAACTTAATATTGCTCCTTTGGAAGTTGCAATTCAAAAAGGTATATTTTCTTCTTCAGTTGAAGGAGTAAATTTTGTTAATGCACCTTTAATTGCAAAGAGAAGAGGAATTAATACTGTCACATCTAAATCTCAAACAGATTGTACTTTTATAGGGTCAATATCTGTAAATTTAGTAACTGACTCAGGTGAAAACACAGTAACAGGGGCTTTAATAGCAAAAAATATGCCAAGAATTGTAAGAATTAATGATTACAATATGAGTATTGAAGCTGAAGACCATATTCTTCTTGTTCCTCACGAAAATAAACCGGGAATGGTTGCAAAAGTCGCTGCAGTTATAGGAGAATACAATATAAATATTAACCGTATGCAAGTTGCGCAAAAATCAAATCAACAAGGAAATGTTTCTATTATGCTTATAACTATTGATAAAGATGTTAACAATGAAACAATGGAAAAAATCAATAAAATAGACGGCATAAAAGATGCGCAATATATCAAATTAAACGGATAAAAAAGCTGACTTTAAAGTCAGTTTTTTTATTCTCCATCAACACGTTTTATTTTTTTTATTAACTTTTTACGAATACCACTTAAAGGACCATTATTGGGATTTCTTACATATCTATAGTAATTTCTTGCATAAGCAAAAGGATATTTAGGCAGCCAAGTAAATTTTAATAAAATATTAACTGTTTCAGCGCCTTGAGACAACATCAATTCGTCAATAGTTTCCTCGTGTGCCGGAGAAATTGATGAAATTAATTTTATAAGATAATCAGTAAAAGTAAGAACTGAATATCCAGAAACAACACCGGTATTAACTACAATGCTGGTAACTTTATAATCAGGATTTGTTTCAACTGTCTTTACATCATCAGGCAATGAAAGTGTTTTTGAAGAAACTTGTTCTATTTCGTACCACTGACCTAGATATGACAATCTCATTATGTTAGGTTTTGGCATATAAATATCGTCAAAAAGATTATTGAGTAATACTTTTCCTTTAAAGTCAGTAACTCCATACTTATAATTTTTATAAGTCAAAAACATACCGCCAAACAATAAATCGATTGAATCATAAACCGGAGGTATTATAGCTTAACCTGTTTCATCATACATTCCGT
>CANQOM010000202.1 GCA_947625445.1 Candidatus Gastranaerophilales bacterium | reverse complement strand
TTAATTTTTTAAAATCGGGTACATACCTTTTAAATATGTTTTCTTCTATTGTCATAAAATTATTATATATCAAACTTTCTTCGTATTTATAGAAAAGAATATTTTATGCTATTATCAACCTATAAAGTTTGGTATTATATAAATAATTAAAATGAAAGATTATAATGAAACAATACTTAATAAATAAAAATTCAGATGAATTATTGCTGTTTTTTACCGGTTGGGGTTGCGATGAATATGAATTTGAACATCTTGACTCTGAATTTGATGTTTTGCTTTTGTTTGATTATTCGGATTTAAATTTTAATTTTGTTTTTTCCAAATACAAAAAAAATTAATTTAATAGCGTTTTCTGCGGGTGTTTTTGTTGCCTCAATTTTTAATTTTAGCAATTTTAAAATACCTAAAATTGATAAAAGAATAGCAATATCAAGAAACCCTTATTTATTTGACGAACACTTAGGGCTTTCAAAAAAATACAAGAATTGCTCTATAGTGTAAACGAGAACAATGCAGATGAATTTGCAAGAAATTATTTAATAAAAACAGATGAAGAATGGGAAAAATTCCACCATTCAAAAAGAACAATCGAAAGCTGTAAAAAAGAATTAAACAGTTTAAAAGAACTTTATAAAACAAATAAACAAAATATTATAGATATATATAATGAGGCAATATTTGGCGAAGACGACCCTATTTTCAATGTATCCTATCAAAAAGAATTCTATCAAAACAGATTGCATTATATAAAAGATGCACGTCATAGTATATTTTTTAAAATAAAAAATTACGAACAAATATTTGATTTAACTCACTAACACTCATCAATCCTGCCTTCTAAAATTTTATTTAAATTAACTACAATAAAAAAAAGAGGTTTTTGCACCTCTTTTATTAATGGTGGGCCATCCTGGACTCGAACCAGGGACCTTACGCTTATCAGGCGTACGCTCTAACCACCTGAGCTAATAGCCCTCAATCTTTCGTTTATTATAGTCCCATAAACAATTTCAAAAATCAAGCATTATCTTCTGATAAAGGTCTTAATAATATTATAGAATTTAGATTTAACTGTAAAAATTCATGTGTTTCAGTTTTTCTGTTAGGAAATTCTCTATGCACTACTTCGCAATTCTTTATTGCTACAAACCTCTTAGTACCATTAAGTATATCAGATAAAACCCTATTTTTCCTACCTGTTTTAGGCATAAAAACATTTCCTTTTATTTGATAATCCTTTGTTATTACAAGGACTTTTTCTGACCATACACCTGTTATAAAACTATTTTTTTCTTCATTATTAAACTCTTCATACATAGTTTGATGTCCTTTCCTATACTGAATATGACTGGAACAAAGGCAAATATAGTGATAAAGCCAAGAAACATACTATCACACCTATAAAAATCAATAATATAGGTTCAATTAATTTACCCAATGTATCAATAATCAAATCCAATTGTTGGTCTATGTGTTTAACACACTGCATTAATAATTCACCCAAACGACCTGATTGTTCACCTGTTGAAACCATAAACAATATCATTTTAGGGAATAAATTAGAAGCTTTCAGTGAATCAGATAAATGTGCACCTGCTTGCATTTTCTTTATTGAAACCTTCATTGCATCTTGCATAACCGTATTTGATAATGTTGTTCTTGATAAAAATAAGCATTCAATAATCGGAATACCTGCATCATAAGATATTTGAAGCACCGTAAGGAAGTTTGAAAATGCCGCTGCTTTAACCAAATCAGAAATTAATGGAATTTTTAAAATAAATTGGTCTATTATTCTTTTAGTAGGCTCCATTTTTAGCATATAAAATATAGTACCAACTAACCCGCCTATACCTATAGGAATAAAGTACCATTTATCTTTTAAAAACTCACCTGAATCTATACAAAATTGGGTTATTGCAGGTAACTGCTTACCCTGTTGGTCAAACATTTCTTTAAATGCCGGGAAAATAAACATTAACATACAAAGAACAACGGCTATTGCCAGTACTACAACAAATGAAGGATAAGATAGTGCCGATATAAGTTTACCTTTTATATCACCTTGTTTTTGTAATAATTCAATTAAACGTTCAAAAGTTTTATCTATTTCACCTGAATCTTCACCGGCTTTTGCAAGCCCTATATAAACATGTCCAAAGAGATTTGGATATTTTGCTATTGTATCTGAAAGTGTATATCCAGCAATGATTTGCTTTTTTATTTCTTGTGCAAGCATTTTAACCTGTCTTGTTGCACCATTTTTTTCTATAAAGATTAAACTTTCAATTATAGGAAGACCTGCTTTATTTAAGGTTAAAAAGGTTTGAGTAAAGTCTATTTTTTCCTTTAAAGATAACCCGTTCATTGAAGAACCTTTTATATTTTTAGAGGTTATTTCTCTTGCAGAAAGAAATTTATACCCCATATTTTTTACTCTGACACGTACCTGAGTCAAAGAACCCGCATCAACCGTTCCTTTTACTTTTTCGCCGTTCCATTTTTCGGCTTGATATTCATATCTGGTCATAAATTTCTATCCTCACTCTTTCACAGGTCCTAATACACGTAAGAATTCTGATATAGTGGTTTTTCCTTCTATAATGTGTCTTAAACATACCTGATGAAGGGTTTTCATACCTGCACCTACTGCAGCTTCTTCTATTTGTATATCGTGTGCACCTTGTGCTATTAATTTTTTTATTTCTTTTGTTATAGGCATTATTTCATATACACCTAAACGACCTGTATATCCTTCAAAATTACATTTTTCACATCCGTTAGGTCTATAAACCGGAGTTTTCATAAACTCTTGTATTTCCTTTTCACCGCCAGCTATAATCAACTCAGCTTCTTCTCTTGTCGGATATACTTTTGTTCTGCAATGAGGGCATAAATTTCTTACAAGACGTTGTGCAATTATACCAACCAATGTTGCAGATATTAAATAATCTTTTGCACCCATATCTATCAATCTGGTTATTGTCGCTGCAGCAGAATTGGTGTGCAATGTTGATAATACAAGGTGACCTGTTAACGCTGCAGAAATTGCAGTTTCTAATGTTTCTATATCACGAATTTCACCTACTAATATAACATCAGGGTCTTGTCTTAAGATTGCACGCATACATGATGCAAATGTTATTCCCGCTTTTGTATTTATTTGTGATAGATTTATACCA
>CANQOM010000201.1 GCA_947625445.1 Candidatus Gastranaerophilales bacterium | reverse complement strand
GGGGGGGGAATATAATAAAATCAATACAATTTGGTTTTTTAATATCCAAAATGCTTATTCTGAACAGAACACGGGGCTTAATTATTATAAAATTTAAGAGGTTGGAAATATGCCAAAGGTATCAGTAATAATACCTGTTTATAATGTAGAAAAATATCTGAAGGAATCTTTGGACTCGCTTGTAAAACAAACATTACAAGATATAGAAATAATATGTATAGATGACGGCTCAACAGATAGCTCAGGTGATATTTTAAAAGAATATGCAAAAAATGATAACAGAATAACTATAATAACCCAAGAAAATAAAGGACAAGGTGATGCAAGAAATAAAGGAATTGAAATCGCAAAAGGAGAATACTTAGCTTTTCTTGACCCGGATGATTGGTTTGAACTTAATGCACTTGAAACATTATACGATTTTGCAAAATTAAATGCTGCACAAATAGTTAAATTCCCCATTTATTTTTACAGTGAATATTACAAAAAAGTTAAAAAGGGTAATTTTATAAAGCTATTAAAAGAAACATACGGATGGAATCTTCAAGAAACTCCATACTACACATATAAAACAATAAAAGACGGTTGTTTATATAAATTGGGATTGGCTGCTTGGGATAAAATATATAAAACAGAATTTATAAAATCAAACAATATAAAATTCGCACCCGGTAAATTTGGAGAAGATAATTTATTTACTAATTCATCTCTGCTTCTTGCCGATAAAATTTTATACTTAGATAAATATCTATACTACTACCGTATAAGAGAAGGATCTTCAGCCAACAAACTTTCAGGTGATTGGACTTATATTTTTGATAATGTAGAATTGATGCGTAAATTTTTAATTGAACATGAACTCTATGAAGAATTAAAAGATGAATTTATTAAATATGCTCAAAACTTTTTACTTTGGGGAATAAGTAAAATTAAAAAGTCAGATGTTAAAGCTTATAAGAAAAAATTTGAAAAATATTTTTCAGACTCAAAAGAACTTGAATTATTTATGAGAAAAAATGGTTGTTTTAACTGTAAACCTTTTGAAAAAATATTTTCGGTAAAAAATGATAATTTAGCTGGAATAAAAGTAAAAGTAATAACAATTTTTGGTTTTGAATTTAGAATAAAAATAAAAAACCCTAAATTTATGCCATTTTAATTATATAAATTTCTGGATTAATCTTAAAAAAATCGGAACGACAAGATTTGAACTTGCGACCCCTACCACCCCAAGGTAGTGCGCTACCAGGCTGCGCTACGTCCCGATTTTATTTAATTTTCATTTTGGGCCTGAAGCCGCACTACGTGCTACCTCTCCTCAAAAGATACACCGTATCTTCTTCGTCGGCAGAGTCAAGCTGCGCTACGTCCCAATTTCTATATTTAATGTTCAATTAAGACCAGGCTACTACCTCTCACAAAACTTGACATTTAGTCAACTTTTATTCGGCAGAGTGTCCCGATTTTATTTGATTTTCATTTTGGGTCTGAAGCGCACTACGTGCTACCTCTCCTCAAAAGATACACCGTATCTTCTTCGTCGGCAGAGTCAAGCTGCGCTACATCCCGATTTCTATATTTAATGTTCAATTAAAATCAGGCTGCTATCTCTCACAAAACTTGACATTTAGTCAACTTTTGCTCGGCAGAGTGTCCCGATTTTTTCCCATTCTATCATTCTCATATTTTTTTTTCAATAATTCGTATTACTTTTTTTATTTATTTGCAAATTTGATAACCTATACATTTTGTAATACAATTATCTTATGAATATTAAAATACTTTTAGTGCAATTGGAAACAATTGCAGGGGATATTGAGAAAAATATTAATAAAGTAAATTATCTGCTTGAGCAAAGTAATTATCATTCTGCAGATTTGATTATTCTTCCGGAATTATGGACAACAGGGTGGGATTGCCCTAATTTCAATAAATATTCAGAAGAACTTTTTAAATCAAGAACTTTTAATTTCCTTAAAAATTTAGCTATTAAATTTAATTCAAATATAATTGGCGGGAGTGCTATTATACATAAAAACGGCGAAAAAGACAGAAATACGTGTATAATTTTTGACAGAAAAGGAAATTTTATTACTACCTATGATAAATTTCACCTTTTTTCACATAGAGGTCAATCGGAAGGCACATATTTAGAAGAAGGTAAAACCCCTGTCATTGTTAATACGGATATTGGAAAAATAGGAATTTCAATTTGTTATGATATAAGATTTCCGGAATTATTCAGACTATATACTTTTAAAGGTGCGGATTTTATTGTAAATATGGCAGCTTGGCCAAAACAATATACTGATGAATATGTTACCCTTTCAAAAGCTCGTGCTATTGAAAATCAAACGTATTTTGTTTCTTGTTGTCTTACGGGGCATATCAATCAAACTTTTAGTTTTTCAGGTCATTCTTTTGTTACCGATTATAAAGGCAATGTCATTGCATCTTTAAATGAAGAAGAAAAAGTACTTGAAGCTGAAATAAATCTCGATGATATGAGAGAATACAGGAAACAAATGCCTATACTAAGTGATACTAAAGAAAATTATAAAATATTGGAGACATAATGAAAAATCTATTAAAACTTTTTACTTTAATTATTTTATTTTTTATGGTTACAACACCAACATTTGCAATACAAACAAATAAAATTGACAAACTTATAAAAAATTCGCCATTATATGAATCTTCAACAATTGCAATATCAATAAAAAATGCTAGTAACAATAATGTAATTTATGAATTAAATCAAAAGAAATTACTCCATCCCGCATCAACATTAAAATTATTCACCACTTATGCGGCTCTGGACACTTTAGGTTATGAATATCAGTTTAAAACAGGTTTTTATAAAGATTCACAAAATAACTTGTATATTAAACTTGGTGCTGACCCATTACTTACAAATCAAGAGCTTAGAAATGCTTTAGAAACAATTAAAAGCAAGGGATTTAACTGTTTTGCCAATCTTTATATAGACGATAGTATTATTGACAAAAAAGAGTTTGCTCAAGGTTGGATGTGGGATGATGATGTTAACCCTTATACACCTAAAGTTAGTGCTTATAATCTTGACAGTAATACTGTAAAAGTAAATATGTTTAAAAATTCTCAAGGTCTGGCAGAACTTCAACCTAAAACTTCATATCCAATGTCTATATATAGTTACATAAAAACAGA
>CANQOM010000200.1 GCA_947625445.1 Candidatus Gastranaerophilales bacterium | reverse complement strand
ACAGTGGAAGCAAAATTGCGTTAAGACCACAAAAGGAGAAAGAAATGTCTAAATTAACTAAAAAACAAAAGAAAATAGCTGAAATGATGGAAGGATTTAATCAGCCTTGCTCAGCATCAGAAGCTATTCAAAAATTAAAAGAAGTATCTAAAGAAACATGCAAATTCAATGAAACAGTTGAATGTCATATGTCTTTAGGTATTGATGTTAAACATGCGGACCAACAAGTACGTTCTACAACGGTTCTTCCCGCAGGGCTAGGTAAAACTGTTAGAGTATGCGTTATAGCTAAAGGTGCAAAAGCAACAGAAGCTAAAGAAGCAGGTGCTGACGAAGCCGGAGCAGAAGAAGTTATCGATAAAATTGCAGGCGGTTGGTTTGAATTTGACACCTTAATTGCAACTCCTGATTGTATGGGGATGCTTGGTAAATTAGGTAGAGTATTAGGACCTAAAGGTTTAATGCCTAACCCTAAAACAGGTACTGTTACTTTGGAAGTAGCTAAAGCAGTTAAAGATGCCAAAGCAGGTAAAGTTGAATTTAGAGCTGATAAACAAGGCATGATTCATGTTCCGATAGGTAAAATTCAATTTTCACAAGAAGATTTAATGAAAAACTACATCACCTTGGCTGATGCAGTTTTAAGAGCTAAACCGTCTTCTTCTAAAGGAATTTACTTGAAATCAGTATATTTAACTACAACAATGGGACCAAGCATTAAGTTAGATTCTAAAAATGTTTCAACTGAAGTAAAAGAAAATATGCAATAGTAATATTTATTATTTTAAGTTATAATAGAGTATATCAAAACTTTGATATACTCTATTTAACTTGTAAAGGGGATTATTGATTGGCACAAAACAGACCAATAAAAGAAAAAATTCAATTATGGATATTAATTAGATTATTGAAGCTTTTCTTTTTAACAGAACAACATTTATTAAAAATAAAGAGTATAAATTATCCAAAGTCACAATTTATATTTTCAATGTGGCACTGTCACCAGTGTTTAGTATATGGAGTAGAAGATAAAAGTAAATTTTATGCTTTAATCAGTGCTTCAAATGACGGAGAAATTATAGCAAAAGCTGCAGAATGTTTAAATATAAAATCAGTCAGAGGTTCTACAAAAAGGAGAGGGGTAGCAGCTTCATTGGAATTGATAGAAAAATTGAAAGAAGGTAATTCCGTAGGGATAATGGTAGATGGTCCCAGAGGACCTAAGGGTAAAGTTAAAGACGGAATAATTAATATTGCTAAAATATCGGGTGTTCCTATTGTTCCTGTTGCTTGGCATTCAAAATCCAAATTGTTTTTTGAATTAAATACTTGGGATAAATTTAAAGTTCCTATAGGTCCATGCAAGACTGTAGCTCTTTATGGTGAACCTATTTATATACCTTCTGAACTTTCTAAAGAAGAAATGAAAATGTGGTGTCAAAAAATTGAAGATGAAATGAATAAGCTTCAATTTGAATTAGAAAATAATTATCAAAAATATTTAGAAATGTAGCAAATTTTTTATTGATATGTTTTATTTTCAATATGAAAATTAGTTATATAAAGTCATATAATAAAGAAATAAAATCAACAGTTAGACCATCTTTTAAAAGTTCAGAGGAGAGAAAAAATAATTCGTATCCTGATTTTTCTCTTTTGCCTGTTGACAGTAAATATCACAAGAAATTATATGAGGATATGAATTTATTTAAGCAGGAAGATTATCCTTTAGACAAAATCCTGTCTATATTTTCAAAAGCAAAAATATATGAATTATTAAATAATAATGTCTTTGCTGATAAAGCTCAAAAATATTCTCAAGTAGAAACATTATATAAAAAACTTGATAAAGGTGATGTAGAATCAAGTAATATTGAAATGCTTATGGATTTAGTAAAAGAGGGTGAAATTTCTGTTGGTATATTAAACGATTTCCCTAAGATATGTAAGACTTCAAAAAGAACCGAAGATGATATTGATAAATTATACTGCGCAAAAATTGAGGGTAAACCTTTAAAGGACATATTTATCCCTGAATATACAACTGAATCAGAAGCAAAAAATAATATGCAAACTGGAGATATATGCAGTTTAAAAAATGAAGATAATATAAGAATAAAACTAAAAAACGGAGAACTTAAAGAAATATTTCTTTCTCCTCAAAAATATTTAAAGTTATTTCCTCCTATAGAGAGGTATTCATATGTTCAGGGCTCAACAAATGATTGTTATCTTATTGCTGCAATCAGTTCTTTGTATTTTAATCCGGCATTTAGATACAAAGTTCTTGAATTATTTAAGGAAAATAAAGACGGAAGTATAAGTATGTCTTTAAATGGATTTAAAAGAGAAGGAGACAATATTGTTCCAAATGATAGTAAAGCATTTATATATAATGTTTTAGATGAACCTGATAATGATTATCTATATTCAGTTACTTGTCCGGCCATTAAATATATAGAAAATTTTTTTGAAGCAAATGCTTCTTATAATGCAGATAGAAATATTAATGAACAATATAATACTTTTAAATATGCACTGAATCAAATTGAAAATTGTGATGCTATATATATTGATGAATTAAAATATACTAAAAAAGAATTACAGGAATTTATAGATTTAGTAGATGATTATAGAAATAATCCTCAAAAAAATAATAAAATGCTTATTGATTTAAATGAGATATTGGCAATAAAACAAGTAAACAGAAATTTTTTCGATTCTGATTCATATGAATATATAGAGGATAAAAAATCAAGGCAGTACATAGCAAATATTTATAAAAGATTTAAAGATTATTTTGATTATTCACAAGAAGAGGAAACTATTTTAAATGTAATTGTTCCGTCAGATTCATTGCCTTGTTTTTTTGATATAGATGATGATGAAATGAATCAAAGTTCCAGATATATAAATCTGGGTGGAAATGCAAGTATGATTTTCGACAAATTAAACATACAAGCATTCTATTGTGATATAAACACTGAAATAGCGCAGAAATTTTTAAAAGATCCTAAAAGTAAAGATAATTGTGTGATAGTGGCAGGTGCTTTAGAGGAAAATAAGGAGTATGGGATTATTTCAGGACATTCATATTCTGTGGAACCTATAGACATAGATAATGAAAGAAAGTTTATTGTAGAAATCCTTTTAATACTTCACAAGATACAGTATTAAGCTATGAAGAATTTAC
>CANQOM010000199.1 GCA_947625445.1 Candidatus Gastranaerophilales bacterium | reverse complement strand
TATGCAAAAGGGTTCGACTGACGGCATACAGGAAGGAATAGAAAAAAGTGCAGTTGACGGTGTTCAAGATGGACTCAATAAAGGTACTACCGACGGCGTTCAAGACGGTATGCAAAAGGGTTCGACTGATGGCATACAGGAAGGAATAGAAAAAAGTGCTACCGACGGCGTTCAAGACGGTATGCAAAAGGGTTCGACTGATGGCATACAGGAAGGAATAGAAAAAAGTGCCACTGACGGAGTTCAAGACGGGGTACAAAAAGGTACTGTTGACTCAACAAGATACGTAGACGTTGATGAACTCGCAAAAAATTACGATATGGATATAGCAACATCTCAAAAAGTCTCAGAAATATATAGCAAAATTCAGTCTCAATTACAGGTAACTTCCGTAAAAGAAGTTGAAAGTCTTGTTGAAGATATCATGTCTACCGGAGCAACAAGAGAAGAAGCGATGGCTGCCTTATCCTGTATGACTCAATTTGGAAACGTTCAAAGTCTTGAACACGCATTTGATAACTCAGGTATTGGGAGTTTTTATAAAACAAAAAATAATAACGGAGTTGATGCTAACTGTGCACTCCAATATTTCTGTGGAGACAAAGGACAAATTAATTTATTCGGCGGGAAGACAGGTTTTATTCTTGATGATTACGGTTTAAAATACATAGAAAAAGAAGGCATTCCTTCCAATGTAGTATTTATAAATATGCCGGGAATAGATAACGGTATTAATATTTTTACACAAGGCATGGATAATGCCACAATTTCTCAGAATGCTACAAATATAATTACAAAAGCAAGAGAATTTCAAGCACAAGGTTTATCTTTAAATGAAGCTTTTGAACAAGCAATTAGTGCTGACACGTTTGAAAGAGCTGCGGCTTTAGGAATTGACGTCAGTAAAATAAAAACTATTAGTACAAGTAATTTTGATTTAAGTAATATTACAACAGAACAAATTGCTGATGGTCTTAACCCGCTAAATGTTACACCCGAAAAAATAGCTGATATTGTAGATACGTTATCGGAAACAGCTTTCCCAGGCGATCCGGCTAGTGCATTGAAGGCAAAAAATTTATTAGCTCAATATTTTGATTCTCAAATAGATGTATATTCGCCTAAAAGACTGGGCTCCATGATGAAAAATATTCACGAAAGGATTAATGATTCCCTTTCACTGTGGAAAAAATCAGATGGCAGTGCATTCACTATGGATGATGTATATTATTTAATCCCAACATGTCCAGCAAAAGGAGGGAAATTAAAATCATATTCTTATGTATATTACCAATACGCAAAACTAAACGGAGTTGACCCAAGTCATATTATTGTTGGTGCCACAACAGATATCCCTTCATTAGGCAGCGATAAAATATTTGTTGCTTTTGATGATGTTGTCGGTAGTGGCGCTTCTATGTTGTCACAAGGTGGCGGATATATGTATCAATATGCTAGAAGTACCTTAGGAAACAATCAACATGTTATAATGGCACCTATTGCCTCCGGAAGTAACGGTGCAGATTATATACGAGAAACAATTAATTTTAAAGGCAAGAGAACAGGTAGTGATCTTCTGTTATTAGATGAATCTCAAATTAAAACATCACTACATGATACAGATTTTTATAAAAGATTATCCTCAGAAGACAGAGTTATACTTGATCAGCTTATAAACACATATGGAGGTATGGGTTATGCAGGAAATGCAAAAGAAGGAAGCGCTTTGGGGATTTTATTCCCATATATGGGGCCTGACAATAATGCAGGTATAACATCCTTACTATTTAAAGACATGCTTCTAGACAAAGATGCACTTAAGTCGTCTATAAACTTGTGGTGGGATAAAAATGTAATTGAAGCCTTAAGACGGTTAGAAACACATAATCCCCAAACAAATACTACGACTTGATAAACAAATAAGCATATGAGATAATGTAAAAGGAAAATTTATGGACAAAATAAACAACAATTTTAATGTATATTCTTCCAAATTACCTATAACAGAAGGAACAAAAACCAGAAATAAAGAAATAAATATGCCCGATAATATTAGTGCAATAGTTAATCAGTTTAAAAAAGCTTCCTCAAGGGAAGAGGTTCTTGAAATACTAAAAAAAGCAGTTTCAGCAAATGAAATAGAACAACTTGATTCAATCACATACAGATGCGGCGATTATTTAATCGAAGATTTGTTAAGAATTTCCGGAGAACCGCAAAGTAAAATCCTTGAGCAGCTTAATAAAAGTAAAATCGGACTTGCTCCAACTTTTGTAGATTCATTTACTTTTGGAAATTATACAACCTTAATAACAAAAATAGACGGAATGAACGGTGAAGACTTAATTCCTTTTAATCAAGGTTATAATTTACTTGATGACGCCTCTAAGAAATCAGCACTTGATGATGTAAAAAAATTACTTAATATAGGGGTAATAAATCAAAATATGTTTACAAGAGGAAATGCCAACTGGTTTATTATTCCCAAAAGTAAAAAAATTGTTATTAAGGAATGGAGAGGTTTACGGCCGGTTGAAAATATAGAACGTCAAGATATACTTACATCTTGCTATCATACTATTTTTAACAAATAGCATACCTTTCTTTAGCATTATCTATTTCTTCAGGTTTATTATATAAATCCGTAGCGATTTGTCTTAATTCAGAAGATAGTTCAACCGAGTTTTTCCATTTATCGGGAATTCCGTCTTCTCCAAGATAAGTGCCTAAAATATTACCAACTATTGCACCAGTTGAGTCGCTATCGCCATCGTGATTAACTGCAAGTTTTAAAGCTTCTTCAAAATTATTTGGTGATTTTAGTGCACAGTATACTGATATTGCAATAGCTTCATCACCATGCCAGCCTTCACCTAAGTTTCTTATTGCTTTTTCCGGATCAATATCGGAATGTGCAAAATCTTTTGCCATTTCTAACAAATACAAAGTATCCTCACAACCTTTGTATCCCTTTAAAATTTCAATAGAATTATCAACTGCTTTTTCAAGAGATTTACCTTGAATAAGGTTAGCGATTATACAAGAATGAACACCTGCGGGCAAATATGCACTCGGGTTAGAATGAGTTAAAGCAGCACACCTTGCACCAACTTCAAACGCCAGTTTGGGATTTTTATAATACATTAAGCCGGCAGGGGCAACCCTCATTACGCCTCCGCAACCTTTACTGTTATTAATTGGGGTT
>CANQOM010000198.1 GCA_947625445.1 Candidatus Gastranaerophilales bacterium | reverse complement strand
TCAAGAAAAACTGTATTAACCGGTACTAATTCAATTTCAAACGGTTCTATTGTTCAATTGGTTAATACCTTAAAAAATATTGAAAAATCAATGACAGAACGTGTTACCGCCTTATTAGATGAAAAACTTGACGGTATGGACGATGTTGTTATGGAACTTATCAGGGTTAAAACTGAAAATGAAACCATGAGATTTAAAATTAATGAACTTAATAAGGAAAATTACAAACTTAAAAAAGAAATTAATTCTTTTAAAAAGATACCTTTTGGGTTTTACGCTAAAACAAATTCAGAGAATAGTTTGTTTTAATCTGTAAATACAATATTGTTAATTGTATTATCATTATTCCAAAAAATTTTAAGATTATTTTTTATATTATGATAATTTAGTTGATTTGAAGATGCACATTGAATGGCATCTTCAAATTTTAATATGTTTTTATCAACAATATTTTTAACTATGTCACACAATAGCATTGAACTGCCTGCAAATACTCCGTCTTTATTTGTAAGTTTACCGTTATTATTGTATATAATTTGTCCGGCAAAAATTTGTTCTTTTTTCTCTGAATGTGCTAATGGCAGTGCATCACTTATTAGTAATACTTTATTAACAGGTTTTTGTTTAAAAGTTATTTTTAAAACATCATCATAAACGTGCAATGAATCTGCAATAATTTCGGTAAAAATATTGTCATTGGCTAAAGAAGTTACTACGGTTGAGTTGCCTCTGTGAGTGAATGCAGCCATTGCATTATACAGGTGAGTTACTTGATTTATATTCTTTAAATCATACCCCATACAATGACCTGCTGATATTTTAATGTTTTTAAATTTTAGATAATTAATAAATTCCCCTGAAAAGTCTAATTCAGGTGCCAGTGTTACAATTTTTATAATATCATCTTCTATTTTTTTAAATATATTTATGTCAAGAGGCAGGATATATTTTTTTTCATGAATACCTGATTTTTCAGGATTAATAAAAGGACCTTCCAAATGAATACCAATAATTTTTGCACAATATTTATCCTGTTTCTGTTGTGCTTCTTTAATTACTTCTATTCTTTCTTTAATTTTATCAATATTGTCAGTCATAACAGTCGGGAAAATAGCTCCGACGCCAAATAGTGCAAGCTTTTTTGTGCAATCTATTATTTCATCAACTTTTGATACCATAAAATCCGTACCAAAAGCTCCGTGTATGTGTTGTTCAACAAGTCCGTTTGTTTCTTTCATTATATCCTCAATGAATTTATGGCTTCTTTCATATTTTTATGTGTAAAAATATAGTTTCCTGCAACAAGTGCGTTAACTCCCATATTAATACACAATTTAGCGGTATCAGGATTGATTCCCCCATCTGTTTCTATATAAATATTTTTAGTTAAATATTTTTTAATCTCATTTATTTTATCAAGGCAATCAAACATAAAAGCTTGACCTCCAAAACCGGGTTCTACTGTCATTATCAGTATTAAATCAACTTTATTGACTATATCTTTGATTTCATTAACTTTTGTATTGGGTTTTATTGATATACCTGCTTTTTTCCCATATGATTTAATTAAATTTATAATTTTTTCCGGATTATCTTTTGCAGCTTCATAATGAAAAGTAATAATATCTGCGCCTGCAAGTGCAAAATCTTTAATAAATTTTTCTGGGTTATCAATCATTAAATGAACATCTAAAGGTAATGATGTTATTTTACGTATGGATTTAACAACAGGTGCTCCTATTGTAATATTAGGCACAAAATGTCCGTCCATGACATCTACATGAACCCAATCTGCTCCGTTTTCTTCAATTTTTTTTATTTCCAATTCAAGATTTGCGAAATCACTTGATAAAATTGAAGGTGCAATAATAATTTTAGTCATTTTTGCCTCCTTCTGTTAAGTTTAATTTTTGTATGGCCTTAAAAGCTGCATTTTTTTCTGCTTCTTTTTTTTGTTTACCTTCACCTATTCCCAGAACTTCATTTTGATATGTTACGGAAACTCTATAAGTTTTTTCATGAGCTTGTCCTGTTTCTTCTATTACTTCATATATTGGCAAATCTTTATTTTTGCTCTGGGTATATTGTTGAAGTATTTCTTTTGAATTATAAGAATATAGAATATTCTCAAAATCTTCAGATAATTCTTCATAAATTTTATATATGAATTTTTTCGCAAATTCGTAACTGCAGCTAAGGTATATTGCTCCAAATATAGCTTCAAGTGTGCACGCCAGAATAGATTCTTTTTGCCTTCCACCGTCTTTTTCTTCGTGTTCTCCTATATTAATATAGTTTTCTATACCCATTATTAAAGCTTGTTTGGATAGAAATTCATCACTTACCAGATAACTTCTTATTTTTGTTAATTTGCCTTCATCAAAATTTGTGTATTTTTCAAAAAGAAAATTACTTACGCTTAATCTCAATACTGAATCTCCAAGAAATTCTAATCTCTCGTAGTCAGGCATGTTTTCAAGGTTAGATTCATAATTATAAGATGGATGTGTTAAAGCAATATTGAAGATATCCTCATCGTTTGAATCAATGTTTAATTTCTTCAAAAGTTTTTTAATTTGTTTTTTTCTAACTTCCGATAACATAAAGAACTTTCTTTATTAGTTCAGTAATCATAGGCAGAGTTAAACCTGAAAGAATAAAATATTTAATATAATAATATGCAACAGGAACAGACAATAAATAACTATCAGCCCTATCGAGAAAACCTCCATGCCCTGGCAGTGAGTTTCCGCTATCTTTCACTCCCGCATCTCTTTTTATTAATGATTCTGATAAATCTCCCAATTGGGCCATTACTGTTACTATTAAAGCAAGTGCGAAAGAATGATACATTGATATTCCGATTAACTTCCCTATAATCAATCCTGTTATAATTGCAAAAAATGTACCCGCTATAGCACCTTCTATTGTCTTTTTTGGGCTTATAACAGGTGAAAGTTGATGTTTACCATATCTAATTCCAAAGAAATATGCAGATATATCCGTTAATAAAATAACAAAAAAGATAAATAATAAAAAGTATAAACCTTGTTTGAATGTTATATTAAACAAACTGACTTCTGGGCCCATATTTCTTATAAGAAATACATGACAAGGCATCCAGGCTATTAAAAACCCCAAAATTGTTGTTGCTACATTTGCAATATATGGTTGTCTTCCTCTGAACAATACGGAAAGAAAAGAGCCTATTGTACCGATAACAAGTACTAACGGAATTAAATTGT
>CANQOM010000197.1 GCA_947625445.1 Candidatus Gastranaerophilales bacterium | reverse complement strand
ACGAATGAAATAAAATCAGTAAAAGAAGATAAGAAAGAAATAGAAGAACAACTTAAAAAACAAGAAAATATCTTTGAAAAGAAAAATAAAGAAGAAGATAAATAATAGAAAAAAGACTGACTAAAATGTCAGTCTTTTTTCTATTTGCAAATGCAAATTTTACAAAGTTAATTATTGAAACGGGAAGCGAAATCAATCAACTTTTACCTTTATTCATTAATTTCATCTTCAAGTTCTTCTACATATGCAGCAACTTTATTAAATTCTTCATCATTATCAATGATTTCAAAAGTATATTCATCTGCATCTTTTTTTAAACGCATAACAAGGATTTCAGCTTCATCTTCATCCTTATTTTCGACAGGAATTAAAAGGGCATATTCAACATCATCCACCGAAACAATGTCAATAAGTTCAAAAGAAACTTTGTTTCCTTCTTCATCAATGGTTTCAATAATTTGTTCGTTTTCTGCCATAATTTCTCACTTTCTGTCTAAGAACTGCTGCAAAATAATGCATGCACTTTTTTAATCTACCAATTGTTTGTCTTTAGTATATTTTCTGCCTGTTTGAGCCAAAATATATTCAGCCTGACGACTCGATAATCTTTCATCTTCAAAAATTATTTCATATTCTTCCTTAAATTGTTCCATAAAATCAATACAATCCTGAGCCTGTTCTCCTATTGTATTATTCATATTTTTAGGAAGTCCTGCAACAATTTTTTTTACATTATTATCTTTACAGATTTGTTTAATTTTTTCAATAGCTTTATTTTCAGGCTCCCTGGGGATTGTTTCTACAGGATGCGCTATTATCCCCATTACATCACTCATTGAAATTCCTATTCGTTTTTTGCCTATATCAAGTCCTAATATTTTATCCATCTATCCAATTTATTCTCATTATATCTATTATTGTTTGAATTTTTTTTATATCATACTTTGTCTCATCAGAATTTTTATTTTTGAATATATTCAATGTCATTTTTTTGTCTTTTATACTTTCTCTTAATTGAATAAAATAACTAAATAAACTTCTTTGAATAATTATATCTTTAAACAAATTAAAATATTCAACTTTTGATAATATTGTATAAAAAATATCCGCATCCGAAGGATTGTTATTATTTTTCAAAATATAAACTAAATTCAAAAGCTTGATTTTCCACAACATAAGTGTATTTTCGTCAAATACCTCTTTAATTTTCGCTTTGCTATAATTATTTATATCTGAAATTGTCGGATTCTCAAGTGAATAAATATATTCAATAATATTTTTTATTGCACTGTTTTCACTCGGAGTAATAAACCATCTTAATGTATAATCTTTAGTTAAAATATGGAGAACTTCTTCTTTTGATAAATTAACAATTTGAGAATATTCATCACAATACTTTTCAATAGAAATATCTAAAGAATTAATATCATTAATTAAAGGCAGCCAACATATAAATTCATAAGGAAAAGTTGATTTCAAATTAATAGTTTTCAAAATTGCCGATTCAATTCTGGATTTAACATATTCATTTGGAACCTTATATTTACCTTCAGCCTTGTAGAATTTAGCCAAAATTTTTACAACTTCTGATTGAGAAACATTATAAAATCCAAAACTATCCATCACCCCAAAATTATCATTAATAACAACCGCCCAAAATAAATAATTACCATTCTCATCAACACGGGTAATCAAAAAAGCCTGAGATGATGAACCATCAGGAATTGTTGCATAAAAATCTACCGGAAGATAATCTTTAATAATTGAATTATAATATTCATCAGCTTTTATTTCGGAGCCCCCCGAAAACTTAATCTTTTTTAAAGCTAAATTAGCTTCTTTGACTATTTTTTCATTATCACTTACTTTTAATAAGTAATTTAAAGGTTTTATTCCAAGTGAAGATTTTGTCTCAGAAAGAATATCAATAACTTTAAGTTTTATAGAGTCAGAAAAGTCTGAATACAGTATTGGATATATAACATTAGCAAGAGAATTTCCCGAATAATCTTCATTTAAAGAATTTAAAAGCAAGCTAGCATCCTCATCAGAAACATTGGAAATAAAATCCAAAAAATCTAACATTGCTTCAGGATTAAATATAGCCCGTTCTAACAGTTTTTTAGTCTCAATATCTACAACTTCATTGGGATTTTCAAAGTATGAAGAAGCTTCTGCAAGTCTGGTTTTTGCATCAAGAAGCGATAATAATTCAAAATATTTGAGTCTTAAATTATCAGTTATACTTTTTAATTTAACATAACTTAATATTTTTTCAATGACATAATCCATAGGAACAAGTCTTTTTAAAACATAAGCGCAAAAAGCACATTCCGGTTCCGTTAAAATCGGATATTCTTTTAATATTATATCAGCTATAGCAGATTTATCTTCAATTACAGAAAGTTCATCAATAAATTCATTAATTTTTTTCTCATCATTCAAGAGTTTTTTATCAAATTTTGAAATAACTGAAAGAACTAACGAACGAATTTGAAGTTTGGATAATAAAGTCATTTATTAATTTTACTCCAAAATATATCTAATATACGCTGAGCTTCACCTGTCGGGAGTTTATCTTCAAGAATTAAGTATTGAACGGCAATCATAGTACATTCGGAACAAATATTAACCCCCGGACCCTGAACCATCTTTGCAACCTGAGTATTGGGTCTTCCGCAGAAACTGCAATATACAGGTTCGTTTGACTTATTTTCTTCTTTTACCTCTTTTACTTCTTTGTTTTTTGTTTCTTTTGTTTTACTTCTAGCATTTTTTAATGAAATTATTTTTTCAGAATCTGTCATGTTTGTCTCTTTATTTTATATCCTCCAAATATTGTATACTATTTTAAAAATATTGCAAAATTTTCAATTTACATATATCATAAAAAGTACTTGATATATTTTAAGGGAACTTTGGGGAATTTATATAGTCTTTTAAACTATTAAACAGGAGTAACCTTAATAGTAAGAGGCCTTTAGAGTTTAAGGGGATTTTATGAAAAAAATATTATTGCTTTTTACAATATTATTTATTTCCGTTATAACAACTGCCTGCATTAATAATTTAGCAATACAAGAATTAAACAATAAAGCAGTTAATTATATGGATAAAGGTGATGCCGAAACTGCTATTTGCAGGTTAAAATCAAGTTTAGATTTAGATAATGAAATCTACCAAACACATTATAACTTAGCAATAGCATATAACAGTTTGGGTCAATATAAAGAAGCTATTGAAGAACTTAATA
>CANQOM010000196.1 GCA_947625445.1 Candidatus Gastranaerophilales bacterium | reverse complement strand
GCTTGACCAGTGCCTATTTGAGCTAGGAAGATGCTATAAAGAGATATCTAAAATAAATAACGGGGAAGAGGAATTTTCAATAGCTTTTTCATTGTTTGATAATATAGGCTCTACTCTCATGCAAGTAATAGAAAGATTGTATAGTGAAGAAAACAGAAATCATTAAACTCACCGCTGATAAAGCCGGAACTTCAACCGCAGAAACTCGAAAAGTAGTTAATAGCTTCTTGGAAGTAATCAAATTGGAACTGCAAAATGGCGAAGCTATAACCATTAACGAGTTTGGAAAATTTTATTTAAAACCATACAGGGGTAGAACGGTACAAACCCCACAGGGAGAAATTGTAGAAACCCATAATAAAGATGTACCGGCATTCAAACCCAGTAAAGCATTTAAGCTCCAGTGTAATAACGGGCGACTTTAAAAGGTCGCTCGTTTTTTTATTTTCAATAGCTTTATTTGAGGCATATTTAATAATATTAGCGTATTTTAGCCTTTACTGAAGACTTTTATTACAAAAGCGCATAAGCCTGAATAACAGCGAAATTTAAAGAATAAAAGCTATTTAATATAAATTCTACTGTTTTTATTCCGCCACATTTATATATTTATGTAACCTATAAAACCTTTAAATTATTTATGAATTGCATAAAACAATATTAATGTTAAATCAACAAGTCGATATTAGAACCGTTTCAAGAAACGATTTACAGAGCGTTGTTTTATTGATACTATACAGGTAATAAAACAATAGAGGAGGGAAAAATGGGCTATAATGAAGAACTTTCAAGGGCGCTGAATAAGCTGGCACAGAGCGAAAAGCACAAAGTACCGGAAAAAAAGACAGTAGTTAATACACGGCTAGACTCAGAAAGCTTAAAGAATGTTGATGCTTATGCTAAAGCCTCTGGACAGTCACGCAGTAAAGCAATTAGCGATTTAATCGACAAAGGTTTTAAATACATAATCGAACACCAGAAAGAATAAAATCAGAGAAGGCTAATAACCTGCATTCATATTACCGGATACTAAAACACTGAAAAAGAGGAACTAAAGAATGAGCGATAAACTCGTTACCAGTGAGGCACGTATTGAAGAATTAATGCAGGGTATCACTGCTGACACCGAGCCTGAAAACCGCAAAAGCGTCAAAATTACAATGACGCAACCAAAATACATCCGAGACAATGCAGTTAAATACGCAGAGGCCAAAGGCTATAAAGGCGTTAGTGATTTATTCCGAGTTCTATTTGTGGAACAACTGGAACGGGAAAACAACGGGAAGAATTAAAGCCTTTTATCTGGAACCAGTAAAGACAGGGCGAGGAGATTAATACGAAATGCATTGAAAAAAGCAGAGAAATAAAAAAAGCCCCCAGTTGGGCTAATAGTTGATTGAAAGACAAGCCTTCTATTCTTTACTAAGGTATTGAAATATAATTCTAATTTAATATTTATTATATCATATTTCAAAAAGATGTGGAGAATTCCCACCCTTTTAGATGGTAGTAGGCAAAATTTAATCTACCCGTCGGTACTAACCTTTCCGGATACGTGAAACTGAGAAAAAAATGGGCGAAATTACGAAACGTAAAAATAAGCACTTATAGCACGAGTGTAGCACGAGAAATTAATCGATTTTTATGCAGTGGGAAAGTATTAGTAATATTTATAGCTTCAACCTGAAACGCTGAATTTAAGCTGAAATTGAACCATATTGAGGCATATTCAGGTTATAAAGGCTTTTTATTACAGGCGTGAATATAACGCTTAAAATAACGCAATTACAACAGATATTCAAAGAAAGCGAGGAAACAGAGTGAACAATATTCTAACACTGTTAGAAAACGGCGCAGAAATGATTAAAGAGGCAAGAAATTGCATGGAAAAGACAGAATGCTACCATAATCAGCAAAAGTTTATAGAAATTCTAGACAGGGCTATACAGGATATTCAAATAGTATCTGACAGTGTACGCATTGAAGAAATACTGCTGAAAAATCCTGAATTAGAAAACCTAATCATAAATTAAGAAATGGAGGAGCGAAGAATGGACGGTACAGAATTAATAAAGACACTGCTAAACAGTAATACGGCTGAAATAACTATCATGAAAGTGCTTGAACCTGAAAAAAACGAACGGGCATTTTACAGGATACTGAAAAGAAATAGTACTTTTAAAAACAGTTATGAAAAATGGGATTACATGACACAAGGAAATTTTGAAGATGAACTTGACTGGATAGAGGATGAAATAAAATACGACGCTTTCAAAAAAGGCTTTAACACAGCGCTAGAAATAATGGGGCTAGAACCTTTATTTGAAATCTGAGAGGGGAAGAAATGAAAGACGCTTTACAACGATTATTAACAAATGACGCAATAATTGAAACAATGTGCGATTTACTTGGAGAAAAGTTAGAACAGGAAGAAAATAAGGCATTTAAGACAATAGAGAATTTTTGTTATATCAATCCTGATTTTAGAAATGCTTCAACAAGGATGAATCTTAGCGATATGTTAACGGAAATGACAGACACACTGGAACTTAAAGCTTTTTATATAGGCGTTGACTTCACGCTCGAATTACTGGGAAAAAGAGGTTTAAGTGAATACTTACCAGAAGAACTAAAGGCACAGAACCCTCAATAATTTAAATTCCCAAAAGCGAGTATATTCCGTACCTTTACCCTAATAATAACATAGGGATACGGGATAACTCGCTTTTTTTTTATTTCTCTTAACAGACAGGAACGAACAAATAAAACCAAATTTCAATGATTTTATCACGGAATGACGGCAACAGGTTAAAGGACAGGAAGAAATATAGACAATCTGGAGGCTATAAAGGCGCAGTTTTGGAAGCAAGGGAATTAAATTTGCCTAATTTGCCACTATAAAAAAGACTGAGTAAAATTTCCGGAAATTCAAGGTTAAAAAAGAACTGGGATTATATCCTGAGTTTTCTGAGGCCTAAAAAATGCAAGGGAAAGTATACCCCCTTTTAAGAAAATGACAGGCCTTAACCGCAGAGAACCGGCGAGTTTAAGAGAGAGGCCAATTTTGGAAAAGCGATTTTCAGGAAACTGTTTTAAAACTTAAAGCTTTATTAGTTAATCATCCTGGAAAGCGCTCAATATGGATCTGAATCAATGAATCAAAACATTACCATTACAGGCGTTAAAGGGCTACTTCCGGAAAGCCTAAAACGCATAAACAACAAAAAAACTGGCTTAAACACTCAACCATAGATAATTTTACATACCTGAGAGAAAAGTGCCAAAATTAATTAATTTAAGCCTATAGAAAGCTTTTAATAAAAAATAC
>CANQOM010000195.1 GCA_947625445.1 Candidatus Gastranaerophilales bacterium | reverse complement strand
TCTTGGATTCCACTCCTATTCTATAATCAGGGTGAAGAATGAACCCTTGACCTATACCATAATTTTTCCCGTAATCAGTATAGTAAAATCCGTCCTGACCATTATAATATGAATCTTTTTCAATTGGACCCCAGGAATTATCTGTCCATATTATTTCTTTTGTTTGTTTCTCTTTAGTTTTCGGATTTATGAATGTTTCATTAGTAATAGCGGGTATATATTGTGCATGGAACCCGAAATCATCTTCTGTAACACTCATATTTAATATTCCTGAAGAGTTTCCTGCTTTTATACTTTTTGATATATTTTCTGGATAATCTTCAGTATGATAAGGTTTGCCTGTAATTTGTTCTAAAACTCTTAGTTGATTTTGGTGAAATAGTCCCGTATTACCCTCTTCCGGCATGTAGAACATACCTGCAAGCATTCCTATGTCTGAATATTCTTTATCAAGTTCAGGTTTTAATGCCTTATACATTTCCGTTAATCTGGATTTATTATATCTTCTCATTGAAGATACTGATTTATCAATCGAATCTAAAATTTCTTGTTCGACTTTAGAAAATTTATAGTTTTTGTCGTTAGCTTTATCTCTTTGTTTTAAATCACTGATTTCTTCTTCATTCTTTTTACTTAATACTTCAATGTTATCAAATTTGTCTTTGAGTAAGTCGAGTTTTTTTCTTGATGTAATAAAATTGTTTTTTTCCATTGCATTTAAAACAAAGTAAGAAGCATCCGGAATATTCCATTTATTAATTATAGAATTATATTCTGATGCAATTTTATTATATTTATTTACTAAGTTATTAAGTTCACGTTCTACATTTTCTTGTCCGCCAAACTTTTCTGAAAATCTTTCAAACTCTTCTTCATTTATGCCGTTAATATATAAACCGCTTAATATACCGTGTACAACTTGAAATTCCGATTCATATCCTAAAAATTGTATACAATTCAGTACACTATCAGAATTGAGATTTGGTGATGCTTTTATTGAATCATGATATTTTGTCAGTAATTTAATAGCATCATTTTTATTTTTGCAATCGGTAGATAGAAATTTTATATCTTTATATGAATTTTCATCACCATTTTGGATATTTTTTATGTAATATTGCAAAATTTCTTGTAAATAATCAGATACATTTTTGTCATATAAAGTTTGAATTATTGAATTTAATTCATAGGGAATATATTTTTGTATTTTATATATATCATTATTAAGTTCAGATTCAATATCTGTTTTAGATAATAGCTTGCCTGAGGGGATAATAAATTTTTGTTCATTAGAACTGTTATTTACTGTTCTCAAGAAAGAATTCAAGTAATTACTAATTTGTTGATTTCTGTTTGGAACATTAAATTTTCGTTCATATATATTTTGCATATCAGTAACATCTAAATCTAATTCAACTGCAACTCTGTGGGCAGCAGCGGTTTTAAATAAGTTTTTATTATATGCATATTTGCTTTTTATGTCGTTATATGACAATAACTTGTCTATTTCTTTTTCCGCATCAATATAAAATGAAGTAAAGTCAAAAATCTTTTTAGAATTTTTGTTCAATTTATCTTTTTGTTCGTCTGTAATATCTTGAACGTTATTTATAATAAAATTTAAAAGTATATTTTCTTTTAATTCTTGGGGCATTCTTTGTGAAATATTAAGCTCATTTCCGGAATTATTATTTTTGTAAAAGTCGAAGATATCGTTTATTAATTTTGTTCTGTCTCTATCGGTTTTTTCAGGGAATATTTCTTCAAAAGTTCTATTTAAAATCTTTATAGCATTTTCTTGTTTATCTATTGCGTTATTTTTTATTCCTCTTATATTGTGAGAAACATTTTTTATTTTATTCTTTTTTTCAACAATACTTTTAAGATTTTTTCTTTCTACAATTAAACTTCTTAATAAGTTGCTTTCATTTGGATATTCATTCGCCAATTCATCATACCAAAATGAATCATTAAATATACCGTAATTTTCATCATCAAAAGGTATATAAGAAATCTTTTTTATTGAATTATCACCTAATGATTTACCGTTTTGCATCCAAATATGTGCCGCAGCATCTAATATTCTGTAACCTTTTCTTAATGCAGTATTATAATCAACAGAAACTTTCGGAATATCAATTTTCTTACCCGAGCCGAGTTCTGTTATGTCATATACCGAAATTGTGTCAGAATCTTTTAATTCTTCCAGAACAGTATCTATATATAAATTTTTATCTTCGTATGCGATTAATTTTCTGCATATTGATATAGCAGCACACATACCTGTATACATTTGATCTACATCTTTTATAGACATCATATCTTTTTCTGGAGTTTTTATTATAATATCTGTCAATATTTCATCCAGAACATTGATTTTTTTATCTTCAAGTTGCGGATTGATTTTATAATCATCACTTAATAAATATTTCATTTTCTTAAGGCAGTATTGTTTCTGAGAATAAGGTATCTCAGAAGATGCAACAAAATAATCCAGATTTTTTCTTATGTTAGTTATTGTTGTAAGAGTCTCTGTATCAAAATCGTTATTTTTACTTAAAACTTTATTTGTAATATCTTTTCGTAAATTTAAGATTTCTTCTTGTTCTTTAGATAAAGGTTTAGAGGTTGAAAATAATCTTTGTGCGGTTTCTTTTAAATCTTCGACGTCGTCTGAAGAAGCTTTTAAGGAACTTTCTATAGTTTTTCTTAATAGTTCATTCCAATCAGTATTTTCTCTGTTAGAAGGTGTAAGTCCGTCTTCATCTAATGCTTTTTGGAAATCAGAGTTTTCTCCTCCTTGCCCGTATGCCATATTTTCTGCTATATCAAGCAAAAAGTCTATATTATTACGTTGTGGCATATTACTTAAATTATTTAATGCTGATAGAATATTTATTTTATTATTTTCTATTAACGGTTTATCACCATTTTTTAATTGTTCAATTTTCTTTTTATCTTCTCGTAAACTTTGAAATCCTACGGTAGTGTGTTTTGTATTTATTGTATTTATTTTCATTTTCATTCCTCTTAACTATGCATGTTTTAAAAATAATCAATAATTTTTTTGTTAAATTTTATTTAAAAAATTATAATAATTTACAAAGATTAACTTTTTAATCATCAATTTTTATTCTTTCCGTATTTATATTTTCAGGGTTTAAAAACAAACAGGATATATCTGGCAGATTATTCAAATCATTATCCACAAGACAACTTTCAATTAGCTCTTTATCATCTTCATCAATAGCTTCAAAACCTAATTTATAATAAAAAGGTATTGGATTTTCATTCTTTCTGTAATCTGATAAATTGTAAGCATAACCTTTTTCTGCACTTAGCCATAAAGCACCTTC
>CANQOM010000194.1 GCA_947625445.1 Candidatus Gastranaerophilales bacterium | reverse complement strand
CATCACAAAGATTTTAAACATCATAAAGATGTAAAACCTTTACCTAAGCCTAAAGTTGATGATTAATAAAAATTTTAAACCGCTTATAATTAAGCGGTTTAATTGTATATAAAATTAACTTGAATTTAAAAATGTTTATGAGAGAATTAATTATAAGCATTTATGGCAAGGTAGCTCAGCTGGCTAGAGCGTACGGCTCATACCCGTGAGGTCGAGAGTTCGAGTCTCTCCCTTGCTATTTTTTCTTTCAAGGTTTTAAATTTTTATTTGTGTCCATTCTGTGTCCATTTTCTTTTTTTGAATTAAATCCTAATTATATGAATTAAGAATATTAATTGCATCACTTTTTCTCTTTGGTATTGGATGTGCATATCTCATTGTGGTTTCTATTTTACTGTGTCCTAATATATCCATCACCACTAATAAATCTATGCCTTTTTCAACCAACCGAGTTGCCACAGTATGTCTTAAATCGTGAAACCTGAAGTTTTTTATTCCTGCTGCTTCTCTTGCTTTATTAAATGATTTCTTTATATCTACATAAGGTAAGCCTGTTTCAGGATTTATAAACACATATTCACTGCTAGTATTTACATGTAAATTATTGAAAATTTCCATTAACTTCTCAGATATTGGAATCTTTCTTGCCTTGCCTGATTTTGTTTGTAATAGCTCTATAAAACCATAATCAAAATCAATGTTGCTCCATTTAAGATTCAAAATCTCTCCTCTTCTCATTCCGGTGTGTAGTGCTACTGTTACTAT
Organism: Candidatus Gastranaerophilales bacterium; assembly: GCA_947625445.1. Lineage (GTDB taxonomy): Bacteria > Cyanobacteriota > Vampirovibrionia > Gastranaerophilales > Gastranaerophilaceae > Avigastranaerophilus. The sequence goes on along the minus strand of CANQOM010000194.1, from coordinate 2,593 downwards.
TGGTTTGAGAAATTCAGGTAAAGCACCTCATTTGAGAATATTCTTCAGGGGTATAAGTATGTACTGAAGCTCCTAAATTTCCTAAGTCAGCTTTAGCTTGAGAAATTGCATTATAAAAAGAATTACCACTTTCTACATCTTGTGATAATTCTTTATAACTAACTTTTGAAGTTTTATCATTATTAAATACATTTTTAGAATTTGAATCAATTACCCAAACATTATCTCTTCGTATGAAAAGCCTAGTTCCATTGCTTCTTTGGTTGTTATGTCCGGATATTGTTCTATCACTTTGTCCATCAGCTCTTGTCTCTCCTCTGCTGATTTCGTTTCCTGTATCAAGGTTTTTATCTGTTCTTTGTCCATTAATATTCTCCTTATTTAATTGTAAATCATCAGAAAGAGTTTGTCTATCCTTCATGACATTTTGTAAAGGTTCTTCTTCTCTTATAGAAGTATCAACCCCTGTTTTTGAAGCTTTACCTTTTGACTTCTTATAAGTATAGGAAGGTGCAACTTCTGCTTCATTCATCCCCTCATATCTTGAGAAGTGTTGAAGATTTTGGTCAGGTACTTCACCTTTTACAAAATCTCTTGCATGTTCTAACTCACTTCTTAAAGTTGCATAAATATCTTGAGAATTATTATTTATTTGAATAAGAACATTACCATTTTTATATTGGGTTGTTTTTCCATCAGGAATATTAGACCAATCACCATATTTAACAGTAATTTTTTTATTCTTTTCTTTTGGTGTTTCAAGCTTCTTTAATTCCTCTTGTGCAATTCTCAATTCTTCTTTTAAATTGTCAAGAGGGTCTGAAACTTCTTTATTACCACCTTCTACCATTGTAATTTTATCTTCAATTTTCTTTATTTGAAGCTTTTTCTTATCAATAGAAGTTTTATTTGTTTTTGGTGATTTCTTTTCTAATTCCCATTTGTCTTTATAATAATCTACAATAGCTTTTTTTCAACCAACCGAGTTGCCACAGTATGTCTTAAATCGTGAAACCTGAAGTTTTTTATTCCTGCTGCTTCTCTTGCTTTATTAAATGATTTCTTTATATCTACATAAGGTAAGCCTGTTTCAGGATTTATAAACACATATTCACTGCTAGTATTTACATGTAAATTATTGAAAATTTCCATTAACTTCTCAGATATTGGAATCTTTCTTGCCTTGCCTGATTTTGTTTGTAATAGCTCTATAAAACCATAATCAAAATCAATGTTGCTCCATTTAAGATTCAAAATCTCTCCTCTTCTCATTCCGGTGTGTAGTGCTACTGTTACTATTGGTTTGAGAAATTCAGGTAAAGCTTTATATAATCTTGCTTCTTCTTCCACTGTCAGAAATCTTATCTTGTGATTATCTTCTTGTAATTTCTTTACCTTTGATACAGGATTTGTTGATAAATTACCATTATCTATCCCAAGATTAAACATTTTACTTAATATCTCTAAATATCTATTAATACTGGCATTTTTAAGATTTCTCTCAGTTCTCAGCCATTCCTTGAAAGCTTCTATATGCTTTGGTAAAATGTCCTGAGCTATTCTATTTTCTCCAAAATAACCCATTATGATATTTACTGAATATTTGTTATGTTCAAAGTTTCTGTTGTTTGTTTCTGAATAAGCTAAATATATCTGTTTTAATTTGTATAATGGTAAATTTTTCTCCTCTTTAGGAATGACACCATTTTGAATCTGCTGAAGCTTATACTTGAAAGCATTTTCAATTTTCTCAGCTTCTTTTATGGATGTTGCACCAGCACATAATTTGTGATGTCTTTCTCCATTAAGCTGAAAACGACAGTAATATTTTCCATTCCTTTTTGAGATAGTCATAATTATATTTCACCACCTCATGTATCACTGTCAATCATTAAATAAAGTACAAAATAAACAAATATCATCTTCTTCAGCTTCTACTTCAGTGAGTTTGATTTCGTTATCATATTTAAAATTCATTAGGCAACATAAGCCCCATAGTTAAAGTTTTCTGATTGTTTAGTTGCATAAGCCATGACCTTCATTTTCTTCAGGTCTATATAATGTAAAATCAGCTAAAGCTCCTGCAACTAAACCATCAACAGCTGCATTTACAGTATTACCCATTACAATAGCTGCTTTAACATTTTTACCAGCTCTTGCTGCTTGAAGTCCTGCTTTTGTGGTATTTATAACCTTACCGGCTTGACTTAATTTTTGTAAGCCTTGACCAAATTTAATCATACTACCACCGATTGCAGCAGCTTTCAAAGATATTTAAGCATTATTTCAAGTAAGACCTTGAGCAGCGTTTTAAAAGAGCTTGAGCGGGATAATTTAATTATAAGAAAAGAATATCCGAAAATCCCTCCAAAAGTAGAATACAGCTTATCCCAAAAAGGTAAATCGTTTATTCCTGTACTGTATTCTATGTGCGAATGGGGAGAGAAAAATCGAAAAATTTGCTATAATTAGATTTAACCATGGATATTTTAGACAGACTTAATAAATCAAAGTTCAGAACTAAATTTAAATTAAAAGATAAAGAACTTAAATATATAGAAGAAAAAGGCTTAGATAAAATATATTCTCATGC
>CANQOM010000193.1 GCA_947625445.1 Candidatus Gastranaerophilales bacterium | reverse complement strand
GTATTTATGGCAAACGCAGGCGGATGTTGGGATAATGCAAAGAAAATTGTAGAAGTAGATTTAAACAAAAAAGGAACTCCGCTTCATGACGCAACTGTTGTTGGAGATACAGTAGGTGATCCGTTTAAAGATACATCATCAGTAGCAATGAATCCAATTATAAAATTCACAACATTATTCGGTTTATTGGCAATGGAAATTGCAATATCAGATGCATTTAAAAATGCGTCAATAGTTGTAGGAATAATATTATTAATTATTGCTATAATATTTGTAATTAGATCATTCTATTCAATGAGAATTCCTTCAAAAAAATAGAAGAAAAGAATAATAAAAATACCGCTTCATAAAAGAGGCGGTATTTTTTTATAAATTATAGGAAAGAAAGGAAGCAAATTAATAATCTGAAGGAACACTTTCTTCTTCATCTTCAGAATCTTTAGCATAATTAGTATCAAAATCATCCGGCAGCATATCATTATCAGGCCAAATAGTAGTTTCATCAGCCCTAGTTGCAGCAAGATTTAAGCTTGCCGATAAATCAGAATCAGACAAGTCAGATTCTTTTACAATACAACCTGCCATATCAGCATCTGTAAAGTTGCAATAATTAACAACCGCATAACTAAAATCAGTACCATTTAAAATACACTCTGAAAAATCACACTCAACAATATTGGCTCTTGTAAAATCAGCTGCATTTAAATCGCTACCTGAAAAGTTACAAGATGAAATATGAGAATCGGTAAAAGAAGTTCCTGCAAGTTCTGTATTAGAAAAATCAATTTCTTCTAAATTCATATTTGAAAAATCCAATTCTGTTAAATCTAATTGTTCATCAACAGTCTTTTTATAAGAATTAAATTCCTCCGCATTTCTAATAATCAATTCTGCAAGATCTTCTTTTGTGTACATTAACAATCTCCTTATTTTATAAAAAATATCTACTTATACTAACTTTAATCTAATTCCACATTTTAATAATTTTATAACATAATTAATATTTTTCTTTGTTTACATAATAAAGTCAAGTATTTTTTATTTTTTTATACAAAATTAGGCAATTTTTCAAAATCAAATGTTTTTATAATTACATAAGGTAGTATTGAAGGTAAATAATATTTTGAAGGTAAGTAATAATGAAATTACATCCTTGGGATTGCAAAATCAAGGGTTAAGGCCCTATATTCCAACAAGTCCGAAGGATTCATTTCAAAAAAATCCATATAGTTCTTCACCTGTAAAGAATAGTGCAGTTGTTAATCCGAATAACCTGTATTCATCAAAACAACTGTTAAAAGCGTACGCCAATACTGCTTTTATAAATTCATTAATTGAAAAAAATCCTAAAATAAAGGATATACTTGCCCAGAATAATTTAAGTGTTGAAATACATCCGGAAAATATCCAAAACATTATAAATTCTCATCTTTCAACAACAAATTTATATGCAATGAAAATGGCAAATAAAATGAATCTGTCTCAATCTGATAAAAAAATATTAGAAAAAGCATGTTATTTCCATGATTTTGGGAAAATTTTGATACCGAAACAGATAATTACAAAACCGGCAGAACTTACACCGGAAGAAAAAAATATAATGGACTTACATTCTGAACTGGGATATGAACTTTTATCATCAGTAGGAATGGATAAAAAAGTATTGGAATTAATAAGGAATCATCATAAAGCGCATAATGAAGATACTGACGTATTGGGAGAAATACTGTCTGTCGCTGATATTTATTCAGCGCTAAGAGAAGAAAGATGCTATAAAGATGCAATGCCAATTGAAGAGGCAATAAAACTCTTAGACCAAAAGGCAAAGAATGGCGAAGTAAGTACAGAAGAAGTTGAGGCACTCAAAAAATCTATAACAGAATCCGAATCATATGCAGCATAAAAAAGGAACCTCTTAAAAAGAGGTTCTTTTTTTAATCTTATATAGCAACATTATAGTTGCATACCAATTAAATAGCTCTTTGAACTTTTCCTGCTCTTAAACAAGAAGTACAAACTTTAATTCTTTTTACAGTACCATTTTCAATAACTTTAACAGATTGTAAATTAGGACTTTGTCTGTAAACATTGTGTTTATGAGAGAATGAAAGTTTAGCCGCTTTCAATGGTTTTTTTCCGCATATTGCGCATTCAACTGACATCTTTTTTTCCTTTCAAGTAATTCGTATAGATTGATGATAAATAAAAAATAACAATTAATCAACCCCATATTTATTATTATATTAAATAATCTAAACAAAACAATAAAATCTAATGGAAAAAGAGAAGTATTTTTACTAAAATAAAAGAAATCGGAAAAGAAAAAATGAATTCATTAAAAAAAACAGTACGAGAAAAAATTGAAGAGCGTGAAAATTTATATTTATCGCCTTTAGCATCAAAAAGCATAAATACAAAAGGAAGAAAACGTCCTGAAGAATTATGTACATTAAGAACAGAATATCAAAGAGACAGAGACAGAATCCTTCATTCAAAAGCATTTAGGCGTTTGAAACATAAAACTCAAGTATTTTTTGCGCCATATGATGACCATTTCAGAACAAGAATGACTCATACACTGGAAGTTTCACAGATAGCAAGAACAATATCAAGAGCTTTGGATTTAAATGAAGATTTGACAGAAGCCATAGCTTTAGGACATGATTTAGGACATACGCCCTTCGGACATTCAGGAGAGAGAGTATTAAATGAGCTAATGCCCGGAGGCTACAGACATAATGAACAAAGTGTGAGAGTCGTTGAGTTTATTGAAGATTTAAATCTGACAAAAGAAACTCTTGATGGAATTTTAAATCATTCATATCCGTGCATGCCATACACATTGGAAGGTCAGGTAGTAAGGTTATCTGACAAAATTGCATATATTAATCATGATATACAAGATGCAATCAGAGCGAAGATAATAAAAGAAAGTGATATCCCGAAAGAAAGTGCAGACTACTTTTCAACAACAAACAGAATAAGACTTACAAAACTTGTTAATGATATTGTTGAAAATAGTCGTGAAAAAGATAAAATATTAATGTCTGATGAATGTTTTGATGAATTTATAAAGCTAAGAAAATGGATGTTTGAAAATGTATATAATAATTCTCCGGCGAAACAAGCTGAAGACAAAGCACAAAATGTTATAAAAAGACTTTTTGAATTTTATTGTGAGGAACTCGAGAAATTATATCCCACATCAAATAAACAGAGCATAATGCAAACAGTATGCGACTATGTTTCAGGAATGACAGACAGATATGTGTTGATAAAATTTGAAGAGAATTTCTTGCCTTCACCATTAATACAAAAAAATAACGATGAATTTTTAATAAAACTAGCTCAAATGAACGGACTAAAGTAGCTAATGAC
>CANQOM010000192.1 GCA_947625445.1 Candidatus Gastranaerophilales bacterium | reverse complement strand
AAGGAAAGTTTTAACAAGTTTTCCTTTCTGTTCTCTTTCCTTATATTCAGCTTCTAGTTCGAGTAATTTGCCTTTCCAAAGCGGATGAGTGTTTAATACATTAAAATATTCTTCTTCTGTTACTTGATTAGATTTAATTTCATCAACTGATTTTATTAATTCAGGAATAAAATAATATGCATCTCCCCATTTAGTCCTGTATATTTGCGGATTATATTCATCTATAGCTTGGGACATTAAAGTTCTTTTCGTAATTTCGTCAATAAGCTCAACACCATCTAATAATTCAAATTCTTCAGGATATTGTCTTATTATGTTATTACAAAAGGAATGATAAGTATTTACCGGAATGGAAGAAGCAATTATACCTATTTCTTTTACCAATCTTGATTTCATTTCATTTGCGGCTGCTTCTGAATATGTAAGACATAGAATAGATTCCGGTTTTATATCCATATCTATCATATGTTTAATTCTTTGAATTATAGTAAAGGTTTTACCTGTGCCAGGACCTGCTAAAACCATAACAGGACCTTCAATTGTATTTATACATTCTTTTTGTTTTAAGTTTGGTTCAATACAAGTTTTTTCCGTAATCATAAATACTCCTTGCTTATATTATATGATATTTTAATAATACTTGGCATTTGTTAAGTATTTTTCTTTATTTAATTATTTATGTAAAGTTAAAGAAATATATTTTAAAACTTATAGATATTTATAATTTATAAGTGTATAATATATAGTGATGTAAAGGAGTTAGATTAATGAATAACATAAAGAGAATTTTCAGTTGTTTTTCAGTATTGGCAGTATGTTTATTGGCTAATTTGGGTGTAGACGTTAAAGCTTTGCCTGTAACACCTGATACTCCTCAAATCGAAGAAAATGCTCTACAGAATGAGAATTTCATACTTTATAATGGTTCAGCGGATGCTATGTCTTCAAGTGATACTAAAATAGCTGACCATTATTCTCATGTATCTCACTCCTCTCATTCTTCTCATAGGTCACATTATAGTTCACGATTCTAATGCAATATAGTATAAGTAAAACTATTTTCTCTAAAGAAGTTATTTTAAAAGTAACTTATTTGTGGCAGGAAAATTTCTGTATCAATATATCCGAGGATGAATATAATTATATACTTTCAATTGATTCAAAAACGGGTTTAGATTTTGATTGGAATAAATTTAATTCACAATTGCAGGAACAACAACTTAGAGAAACTTTGAATAATCAATTTGGGGAAATCAGGGATGCTATTTATAATAAAGCATTTTCTAATTTTAAAAGGTATTAATGGAAAAATATATTATATTACCCTTTAATTTTAAATATATAAATGATGATGTTCTGCTTGTTAATCAGGCAGGTGAATATTTATTTTTATCCGATAATGAATTTTCAGATTTTGTTAATTATAAATTAAAATATGATAGTTTTTCATATAAAGAGTTAAAATCCAGACAATTTCTTACTGTTGAGACTGAAAAAGAAACAACTGAAAATATGCTTGCGATAAAATTGAGAACTCGTAAGTCATACATTAGTGATTTTACGAGTCTTCATATGATAGTAGTTACTTTACGTTGTAACTGCCTTTGTAAATATTGTCATGCTTCAAGTGTTGATTTAGATTCAACAGAATATGATATGACATGGGAAACTGCCAAAAAAACAGTTGATATGATATTTCAAACTCCATCTATGGATATAAAAATTGAGTATCAAGGTGGCGAACCTATGTTAAATTGGGATATTATAAAACAAAGTGTTTTATATGCAGAATTTTTAAATAAGATAGCAAAGAAAAATTTGGAATTTGTTATATGTACAAATCTTATGGAAATTTCTGATAAACAAATAGAATTTTGTAAAAAACATAAAATTGAAATTTCAACTTCTTTAGATGGATGTAAAGATATTCATGATTGTAACAGGAAATCAAGAATATTTGAAAGCTCTTATGATGCGTTTATTAGAAATTCAAATAAAGTTAAGTCAATAATGGGTGAAGATGCTTGTTCTCCGTTGCTTACAATTACAAGAGCAAATCTGCATAAATTAAAGGAAGTTATAGATGAATATATAAATCAAGGATATAATAATATATTTTTAAGAGCACTAAATCCATACGGTAATGCAATAAAGAATAAAGATGCTCTTGATTATTCAGTTGAAGAGTTTGTTGATGCATACATAGATGCTTTAAATTATGTTATAGAACTAAATAAAACTGGAATAAATTTTGTAGAGTGTTTTGCTGCTTTGTTCTTAAGTCGTATTTTAACACCGTTTGCAACAGGTTTTGTAGATTTGCAATCACCTTCGGGGGCGGGAATTTCAGGTGTAATTTATAATTATGACGGAAAAATTTACCCTGCTGACGAAGCTCGTATGCTATCAAGAATGGGTGATGACTATTTCTGCATGGGAACTGTAAATAATCGTTATGAAGATGTGTTTAACGGAAAAATTTTAAGAAATATTGTTTTTAATTCTTGTGTTGAGACAATGCCTGTTTGTTCGGAATGTGTATACCAGCAATATTGCGGAGCAGATCCCATCAGAAATTATCTGGAAACAAAAGATGTAATGGGTTATAGATTAACAAGCGGTTTTTGCAAAAAGAATAAATTAATTTTGGATTATTTATTCAAACTTATAAAAAAAGCTGATGATGAGACTATGGATGTATTTTGGAGCTGGTTGATGCATAGACCGTATAAGGAAATTAAATTATGAAGCAAATAATAGGAAAACCTCATAATATTAGTGATTTAATTATAGGTAAACTATATTTTAAAAATAATTTATTTGCTAAAGACAAAATACTTTTTTGTAAAACAAAGCCTATGTGTCAATTAGGAATAAAAGCATATGTTGTCCCTTCCGGTTGTTCATTTAAAACGAATTTACCTGTTATTGAAATAGAAAATGAAATTCCGTTCGATGAATATGACGTTTTGAGTATATCCGGTGTTGGGAAAATAAATGTATTATGGGAAAAGAATTCAGTACATAATGCTTTTTATGTTACTGATATTTGTAATAGTAAATGTATCATGTGTCCGCAAATTGATGGTAATTCTACTCATTATGATGAATGCATTAAAATTCTTGATTTAATTGATTTAAACAATCATGAAGAAGTAGGTATTACAGGTGGTGAACCTTCATTGAATATGGATAAATTAATTGAATTACTTGAAGCAATTGCTAAAAAAAAGCCTAATCAAAGAGTACATATACTTACAAATGGTCGTAATTTTTCTAAAATTGAAAATGTTGAACAATTGTCAAAAATTAAAAATATCAAACTTTCATTTGGAATACCAATATATTCCGATATTGCGGAAGAACATGATTATATTGTCGG
>CANQOM010000191.1 GCA_947625445.1 Candidatus Gastranaerophilales bacterium | reverse complement strand
TATATCCTACCTTAAATTTAGGTGGAAGAGAGTTTACATTCCCAATGAATACACTAAATCCGATAGCAGAAATAATGAGTGCCATATTTGTAATAATTATAATTTTTATCGGATTTAAAAAAGGTAAAAAGACCGGAGAATAAATAAAAAAGTTGAATTTGTTGTTCAGCGCTCACTAATAACTAGCATCGAAATTTTATTACAATCAGAAAAGAGAAATTTATGGTAAAAAAATACATATATTTTGTAGATGTAACAAACCGTGATGGAGTACAAACATCCAGATTAGGGTTAGCAAAACTACAAAAAACAATAATAAATTTAATGCTTGATGACATAGGTATTACACAGTCTGAATTTGGATTTCCTACAACTAAGCATGAAATAAATTATTTAAACGGGAATTTAGAACTTGTAGACAGAGGCGTAATTACAAAAACAAAATTATCCGGCTGGATGAGAGGTATAGAAGAAGATGTTATTCTGTCATTCCAAAATGTTCCAAGACTCAAATATATTAATTTATCAGTATCAACATCAGATCAAATGATAAAAGGTAAATTTGGCGGTAAAAAGACACGTGACGACATAATAAAATCAACAACAAAAGCTCTTGATACGGCAATAGCATGCGGAGCCCAAGATATAGGAGTTAATGCAGAAGATGCTTCAAGAAGTGATATTGATTATTTAATAGATTTTGCAATTGAATCAAAGAAACATGGTGCTAAAAAATTCAGATATTGTGATACACTGGGCTACGATGACCCTATAAGTGCATATGAAAGAATATCTAAAATTGCACAAGCAACAAAAATGGATATAGAACTCCATTTTCATAACGATTTAGGTATGGCTGCAGGAAATTCAGTCATGGGGGCAAAGGCTGCAATTGATGCAGGAGTTAATGCTTATATCAATACTGCTATAAACGGGATGGGAGAAAGAGCGGGTAATGCCGATTTAATTTCCTGTTTACTTGCCGTTCTGAAATCCAGCGGAATGCATGGGAAATATGAAATAGATCCAAATATTGATTTATCAAAAACTTGGAAACTGGCAAAATATACATCATACGCATTTAATGTTCCTATTCCTATAAACCAGCCTGCAACAGGTGCAAATGCGTTTGCACATGAATCAGGTATCCATGCAGACGGAGCTTTGAAAGACAGATTAAATTATGAATTATATGCATTTGAAGAGCTGGGAAGAGGAGAGCCGGAAATTGTTGAAACCGGAAGAATGATAACAACCGGTGAATATGGGGGTATAAAAGGTTTTAGAAATGTCTATGAAAAAATGGAAATAGAATTTCAAGATGAAGATGAAGCAAGAAACATTCTTGAACTGGCTCGTTATGCCAATGTTCATACTCAAAAACCTTTAACACAAAGTGAATTAAAATTTATATATTATTATCCTGATATTGCGGCTAAGATAATGACAGTAACCCCGTATTATATGCCAACAGGAAGTTTAAAGAAGAGAGTAGATAACAACTTTATTACTCAGCCGCATTTATTTGTATAGGAGAAATTATGGGACAAACAATAGCAGAAAAAATATTATCCGCCCACGCAGGTAAAAATGTTACTCCGGGAGAGTTGATAATATCAAATATAGATGCCGTAATGGTGCAAGATGGAACAGGACCTTTAGCGGTCAGTGAATTTAAAAAATTAAATAAAACAAAGTTGTTTAATCCCAAAAGGACAATATTATTTATAGACCATGCAGCACCAAGCCCCAGGAAAGAGCTTTCTAACTCACATAACGTTTTAAGAGAATTTGCAAAAGAATATGGTGCGGTTCTGTCAGAAGTAGGAGAAGGTGTTTGCCATCAAAGACTTGTTGAAAGTTACATTAATCCCGGTGAAGTTCTTTTAGGTGCAGACTCTCATACATGTACATCGGGAGCATTGGGTGCATTTGCAACAGGTGTAGGTTCAACCGATATTGCCGTAGTTATGGCGCTTGGCAAAACATGGTTAAAAGTACCTGCCACCTATAAAATTGTTTTAGAGGGCGAATTTAAAAAAGGAGTTTATGCAAAAGATTTAATTTTACACTTAATCGGATTAATTGGTGCTGACGGGGCCACATATAAAGCTCTTGAATTTACCGGAAGCGCAATACAAAATCTTTCAATGGCTGACAGATTCACAATTTCAAATATGGCTGTTGAAGCAGGTGCAAAAGCAGGACTTTTTGAAACCGACGAAAAAACATATGAATACTTAAAAGCACAAGGCAGGGAAGATAAATTCAAAGAAATAAAAGCAGACTCTGATGCACAATATGAAAGAGTTATAAATATAAACCTGAACGAATTAAAACCGACAATTTCATGCCCGCACACCGTAGATAATACAAAAACAATAGAGGAACTAGGACATATTGAATTAAATCAAGTTTATATAGGAACATGTACAAACGGACGTATTGAGGATTTAAGGATAGCAGCTAATATTTTAAAAGGGAAAAAAGTAAAAGAAGGAGTAAGATTGCTGGTAGCTCCAGCTTCAAGAAAAGTATTTTCGGAAGCCTTAAAGGAAGGCTTAATAGAAACCTTTGTAGAAGCGGGGGCCGCTATAGTAACATCAGGATGCGGCGCTTGTGTAGGAGTACACGCAGGCATTCTGGGCGACGGTGAAGTTTGTCTCGCAACACAAAACAGAAATTTTAAAGGCAGAATGGGTAATACAGAAGGATTTATTTATTTATCCTCTCCGGCAACTGCCGCATATAGTGCAATAAAAGGGTATATAGCCGACGTTAGGGAGGTATTATAATGGAGTTAAAAGGAAAAGCGTTTAAGTTTGGCGACGATATATCAACAGACCATATAGCCCCCGGGCGTTTATTTCATTTGCGTTCTAACCTGAGCGAACTTGCAAAACATGTACTTGAAGATGCCGACCCTGATTTTGCTTCAAAAATGAATAAAGGTGATTTCGTTGTAGCAGGAAATAATTTCGGTTTAGGGTCATCAAGAGAGCACGCACCGCAAATCATAAAAATAGCAGGCGTCGGAGCGGTACTTGCAAAAAGCTTCGCAAGAATATTTTACAGAAATGCAATTAATATAGGTTTATTACTTATTGAATGTGATACTGATAAAATAAATGCGGGTGACGAGCTTGAAATAGATATAAAACAAGGTTTTGTTCATAATATAACGCAAAATATAAAAATGCCAATCACTCCACTGCCTGATGTAATGATAAAATTACTTAACGAAGGTGGATTAATTGAACACATTAAAAAACACGGTGATTTTGACTTGGTATAGGAGATAATATGCAGACTGTAACATTAATACCCGGCGACGGTATAGGTCCTGAAATTACAGAAGCGGTAGTTAATATACTAAAATCCGCAGG
>CANQOM010000190.1 GCA_947625445.1 Candidatus Gastranaerophilales bacterium | reverse complement strand
AATTGTTAGTCCGGGAGGTACCGGTAATCCTAAATTGGTCATTTCTGCAAGGTTTGCACCTTTTCCGCCTAAAAGCTCACGCATATTTGCGTTACCTTCTTTAAATAACCACACTCTCTTCTCTGTCATTACTTTCTCCTTATTAAAATCTATTTGTTTTATTGGTTTTTATTGTTTTTATAAATTAACATAAATATACTTTCAACTCAAATTTAAATTTGTCCGCCTAATAAATAATTTTCGGAACAGTATAATCCGTTGCCTATTGGTGAACAACTTATTTGTACTTTAGTGTTAGTTTTACCTTCTCCCAATGCACTTATATGGTCTTTATATATATTTATAAAAAATATGTCTTTACCTATTCTATTCGGTTTTTTTACTCCGTTTATATCAATTAACATATAAAATTCAGGAGTTTCTTCATCTTCTTTATAATTTTTATTAGCTTTTATTGAAATTAACATTCCGTTTTTGGTTTGTGCAAATTTTTTAAAATAAAATTGATTTTGGGGTTTTAATTTACTTCCGTTCATTTTCCTATATGTATATTTTAATACTTTTACTGGTATTGCATATTCTATATTCATATATGGTTTTAGTCTGCTTAATATATATTCTTCGGATATTAAATTTTTATCTTCATTATTTGAAGGGATTATACTTCCTTCATGTAATTTAACTAAATCAAAATAATAAACAAAGTTTTCATATTCAGATTTCCATTTTGCAATTCTTTGAACTTGCTCCATATCTATTAAACTAAAAGGTTTAACAATATAAACTATTACAAGAATAATAGTCATTATAGCTATTGTGAAGAAAATTCGACTTGGTAAATGTTTCATGCCAATTCCATTCTTCGTTTTTCTTTCATTAATTCGTCATATATCCAATCAGGAACGAAATTTTTACCCATAATAATATTACCGTTATTTGGGTTTGGAGCATGAAAATCTGAACCACCTGTTATTATAAGTCCATATTTTTCTGCGAGTGTTGAAAAATATTCTATAATTGCAGGTGAATGTTTTCTGTGATATGCTTCTAAACCTCTTAACCCAAAATTCATCATCTCTTTAGTTAATTGTTCTGCTATATCAACATCGAAAGGATGAGCAAATACAGGAATGCCTCCTGCATCATATATAATTTCAACCGCATCAAACGGTGTTACTGTTTTCCTTTGTACGTATACATTTGATTCGTCATTTATATATTTATTATATGCTTCCAAAACACTTGAAGTTCCGCCTGCATTCGTTATCGCTTTTGCTATATGCGGTCTTCCTATGCTTCCTCCTTCGGCTACTTGTTTGGTTATATTTTCATAACTTATTTTTATTCCTTCTTTTTTATTCAGTAGTGTTAATATCTCTTTTGTTTGTTTTATACGTGCTTGTTGTTGAGACTTTATAAGTTTCTGAAAATCACTGTTATTTAAATCCATAAAATAACCTAAGATATGGACTTCATACCCTTTATATATAGTGTTAATTTCAACTCCCGGCAGAATTTCTATTGTTTTATCTTTTGCATATTCCCGGGCAATATTATACGATAGCACATTATCATGGTCGGTTATTGCAATCGCTCCAAGTCCGACATCTAGTGCGGTGTCGACAATTTTCTCAGGCGAAAATGCTCCATCGGAGTAAGATGTGTGGATATGTAAATCGACTTTCACTTTCCTTTATCCTTTCATAATCATATTTTCCTCTTTTATTTTTATTTCTTCATTAATTCTTTTTATAGACAAAGCTCTACCCGAAACGGTATCAACTGTTATTATTATACCGTTTACCTGTGATATACCTGTGTCTAATATTTCAAGCCTATCCGGCAATAATGTTTTTAATCTGTTTATTGATGACTCATATTCCATTCCGATTACACCTTGAGAATCACCGCAAAATCCTGTATCTGTTATATATCCGCAACATCCTTCCAGTATTTTTTCATCGGCTGTTTGTACATGGGTATGAGTACCAAATATTCCACTTATCCCCATTTTGGCATAATATTTTCCCATGCATATTTTTTCGGCACTTGCTTCTGCATGAATATCTATTATTATTATGTTTGTTTCTTTTTTTATTTCTTTTATTGCTTTCTCTACAAGTTCCCAAGGTGGTTCAAACAGGTTCATATATGTTCTGCCTAATACATTTATTACTCCTATTTTCCCTTTTAAAGTCTCATATATGTTATAACCTTTTCCTTTTGTTTTCTCGGGATAATTTATTGGTCTTATTAACTTGTCCGCTTCTTCTATATATTCAAAAATTTCCCGTTTGTCCCATATGTGATTACCTGATGTAAAACAATTTATACCATATGATAATAGTTCTTCGTAATTTTTTTTTGTTAAACCAAATCCGTGAGAAGCATTTTCAGCATTTGCTATTATAAAATCAGGGTGTTCTTCTAAATTGGCGATATAGTTTTTTACCGCAAGCCTTCCCGGCTTGCCTACTATATCGCCTAAAAACATTATTTTTATTTCATTTTTGCTCATTAGCTTATCCGGTTTTCACTTCTTTAGCTATTTTGCTATTTAGCTACCTCAGTTGTTCTTATTTCTCTTACAACTGTAACTCTTATTTGTCCCGGATAATCCAATTCTTCTTCTATTCTTTTGGCTATATCTCTTGCAAGTCTTGCACTTGCTGCATCATCAAATTTATCTGGTTGGACTACAACTCTTATTTCTCTTCCGGCTTGAACCGCAAATGACTGTTTTATACCGTCATAACTTAATGCTATTTCTTCCAGCTTTTGCAGTCTTTTAATATAAATTTCCAGTGTATCTCGTCTTGATCCGGGTCTGCCTGCAGATATTGCATCTGCTAATTTTACTAATACCGCTTCTATACTGTTTGCGGTTACATCATCGTGATGAGCTTCGATTGCATGTATTACTTCTTCTTTTTCGCCGTATTTCCTTGCAAGCTCTACTCCTAGTTCTATATGAGTTCCTTCTTGTGTTTGGTCTATAGCTTTTCCTATGTCATGTAATAATCCTGCTCTTTTTGCTATTTTTACGTTAGCACCTATCTCTGATGCTATCATACCTGCTATATGACCTACTTCTAACGAATGTAATAATACATTTTGACCGTAACTTGTTCTGTAATATAATCTTCCGAGAGTTTTTATTAATTCCTTATTAAGGTTTGCTATACCCATTTCCATTGCGGCATTTTCACCCTCTTGTTTGATTTTTTGTTCTATTTCTTCTCGTGCCTTTTCTACCATCTCTTCTATTCTTACAGGATGTATTCTGCCATCTGATATTAATTTCTCTAATGCTAATTTTGCAATTTCTCTTCTTACCGGGTCGAAACAAGATAATACTACTGCTTCAGGTGTATCGTCTATTATTAAATCAACTCCTGTTAATGTTTCAAGAGTTCTTATGTTTCTTCCTTCTCTGCCTATTATT
>CANQOM010000189.1 GCA_947625445.1 Candidatus Gastranaerophilales bacterium | reverse complement strand
TGACTGCTTCGTTTAAATTGGTTTTTGCTTTTGCTTGTTTTATTCTGTTTGTATAAGATTCTGTATCCGTAAAATTTAATGGGTCGGCAGTTGTTATATCAGAAAACATTTCTTCAAATGTTCCTTCATCAAACAATTGATTTATACGGGTTCTTGCATTTATTCTGAAGTGATAATTACATTTAGGACATACATCTAAATTTTCTTCCACTTCTTTCCTTAATAATTGAGAATTGCAATTATAACATTTTACCCATAATTTGCCGATGGTATCATCTATTTGAGGGTCTTGTTCTCGTCTTGCTATTTGCATTTCTTTTCTTTGTTCGAACCAATCCTTTACTGTCATAAAAGATTCCTCCCCTAATCTATTTGTGATTTTCTCACAATTATTTTTTAATAATTACATTATACATCAAATAATTACATTCAATACATTCTACATTTGTATATAAAAGATTTATTTACATTCTCTCGGGTGCTTCTACCTTTATTAAGTCAAGGGCAGATTTTAGTATTGTAATAACACAACTTACTATAGAAAGTCTTGCTGCCATTAATTTTTCATCTTCGACAAGTACTTTTGAAAATGTATAAAATTGATGAAAATTTGCTGCAAGTTCCTGTAAATATTTAGTTAACAAATATGGGCTTCTGTATTTTGCAGCATTTTGTACAACTGATTTATACTCTTCCAATTTCAGTAATAATTTTTTTGTTGTTTCTGTTGATTTTAAATCCTCAACATTCCATAATATATTATAATCATCGACTTTTAAATTTTTAATTTTATCTTCAAAAGAAGTAACTGAAGGTGATTTTATTTCATTATTTATAACATCAAACTTTTGTTCAATTGCATGTCTTAATATAGAGCAAGCTCTCGCATGTGCATATTGAACGTAAAACACGGGATTATCATCTGTTTTTGATTTTGCCAAATCAATATCAAAATCAAGAGTTGTATCAATACTTCTCATAATCATCCAAAATCTTGTAGCGTCGACTCCAACATCTTCAATTAAATCATCAAGAGTAATCATTTTGGTTCTTTTGCCCATTCTTACCTGTTCTCCGTTCATAACGAGATTAACAAGTTGTCCCAGAAGAACTTCAAGTGAATTAGGGTTATAACCCATTACCTCTATTGAAGCTTTCATTCTGGGAATATATCCGTGATGATCGGCACCCCATATATTTAATAGTGTTTCAAATCCTCTTTGTAATTTATTATAATGATATGCTATGTCAGCAGTTAAATATGTATATGCACCATCTGATTTCTTTATAACTCTGTCTTGGTCATCTCCATATTTAGATGAAGCAAACCATAATGCCCCGTCTTTTTCATATAATACACCTAATTTATTAAGTTTATCTATAGCTTGAGTTACTTGCCCGGATTCATGTAATGTTAATTCACTAAAATAGTTATCAAAATATGTTCTGAAATTATTTAATAATTTTTGTTGCATTTCAAGCATTTTTAATCTTGCATATTTTGACAAAAACTTTAAATGTTCTTCATTAAAACTTCCGTTATAATCATTTTTTATTTTCTCGGAGGTTTTTGTATCCTCTTTTATAAACTCTTTTGCAACTGGTATTAAGTATTCTCCGGTATAGTAGTTTTTAGCTTCTTCTTCATCTTTGGGGAAATCTATATTTACTCCGAGTTCTTTTAATATTCTTATATATAATGATTTTCCTAATTTTTGTATTTGGCTTCCTGCATCATTAATATAAAATTCTTGATATACATCATAACCGGAATATTTCATAACATTTGCAAGTGCGCTTCCCATCGCTGCCCATCTTCCGTGCCCTATGTGAAACGGCCCTGTAGGATTTGCACTTACATATTCGAGTATTACTTTTTTCCCTTTGCCTTGGTTATTTTTTGCATAATCCAATCCCTTTTCATTAATTTCAATGAGAATATTGTTTAAAAGGTTATTATGAAGTTTGAAGTTAATAAATCCTGCTGCAATATTTATATCAAAATCTTTTTTCGGAATTTTATTTGATATGATTTCAGCTATTTTGGCAGGAGCAAGTTTGGCGTATCTTGCAAGTGATGAAATATTTACTGCAAAATCACCAAATTCTGAATTTTTCGGAACTTCTCCCTGAAGAGTATATTCATCATCTGTTTTCATTTGTCCTAATTCAGATGAAGATACCAACTCTTTTACTGCATTTTCTACAAGTTCCAAAAAATATTCTTTATACATAATTCCGCTTTCATTATCTTTTACCAAAAATAATATAGCAGAAAAATGTTATATTTCATATCCGAAAACTCTGTCAACAGATTATTCTATATGACAGAGCAAAACTTTTTTTAAAGAAATCGCAGATGAAAAAGTTAAACTGTGATAACTTTTTCATCTACAAATGCACCATACAAGTCTACATCCATTTTGACGTTATCGATATCTTCGATTAACTTCTTAATTTCGAATGTAATTTCTTGCATGTCAAGTGTTTCGTTATTCATATATTTCTCCAGAAAAACTAACATGTAATTAATCGGCATTCTTAAATGTAAACTTTAGTTTTTTTTGTATTTTGTTACAAAAAATAACATTAAATTTTTTATGATTTTCTAAAAACTTAACTCTGATTGCATTTTTTCTTTGAGCTTAGGTAAATATCTGTCAATTTCACAATCATTATCTATCGAATAAAAATCAGGATTATATTCAGGAGCCGGATATACTTTTGCTCCGTCTGCTTTACCTTTTGATAACCTTAAAACATATTCTTCATAAGATTTTGTATAATAATGATTTATTCTTATTTTATTATGATGAGGAATATCCGTTGTAGGCCCGTACATTTTTCCTCCGTCTGTGTCTACTACTTTTGCTCCGAATTTGCACAGGCAAAAATGAGGATTGCAGACACAAACAGCACTTCTTGTCTTCACTATTGTTTTGATGGACTTGCTTAAAAATGAGTTAAATTCACATTTTTTATATATTTCTGTTATTAAACCATTTTGTTTCTTGTAATGACCGTTATACCCATGCATAAGCCAATTTATTCCTATTGCGTCTATTCCATTGTTTGAGCTTGCTTCAAGTGATTCAATAAAGTCATTTATATTATTATATTGTATCGGAACTATAAATTCATCAATATCTATAAATGCCATATACTTACATTTAAAGCGGTTTTTGTTTAATGAATCATTATATGCTTTAAGTTGCATTTTTTTACCCGGGAAATATGTATATTCAACTTCCCCTGAATCAATATAAGATTTAATTTTTTCTTTTAATCCGTCATTACTTTCATTGTCATACAAGTAAAATTTTTTTACACCTACCAGTTTATGGAATTCAAGCCATTCAATTATATAAGGGACTTCGTTTTTTACGATTGCGGTTATAGCAAGGTTATTTTCCTCTCGGGGGGGGTAGTTTTATTGATTCTTTTGTAGTTTAAATAATATC
>CANQOM010000188.1 GCA_947625445.1 Candidatus Gastranaerophilales bacterium | reverse complement strand
AATTATCATATTAAAATTAACATTACAAAGGATATTGAAAATGCTTAAAGGGTAACCCGTTTTATCCCCGCTATCACAGACAATTAACGCAGTTAAGGGTAGAAGGGGGGTGAGAAAGTGCGAATCGTGCTAAACGAAAAAGAGCTAATAGTTATCATTATGATAATATTAGCCCTAACGCATTAAGGGTTTTAATGAGCGGTCTTGCCACCGCTCGCCCTTTTTATATTATAACTCATATTTTACTTTTTTCAAGTTGCCCGTTTTGCAAATTGTTATTCTGTATTTGAGGAGTAAATCAATGATTTATCAAATACAGGCTGATAATAACGAAATCAACGTTAAAAATGTTCAAGATTGGATTAACGCTTTTAAGACAGTTATTTTACCCAAAAGAGAAAAGCTTGGGGCTTATTATGACGGCGAAAACACGATTGTAAAGCAAGGAGCAGTCGAGGGCAGACCGAATTACTCAATAAACGTCAATATGGCAAAATATATAATTGATGTTGCAACAGGTTATACTTTCGGTATTCCCGTAACTTACGACACAAAAGACGAGAATACAAAAACTGTTTTAGATAAAATTCAGCACATTAATAAAAACAATAACGTAGCCGAGCTTGATTTTCAGCAAGGCGGAGATATGGCAACCTACGGAGTATCGTATCAACTTGTTTTAGTGCCGGAAGGTGAAGGTAATATTGAGGACAGGATAATTTTTAAATATCTTGACCCCCTAACCACTTTTTATGTAACCGATAACACAATTTTAAAAAGTCCGTTGTGTGCCGTTTATTATTACAATTACTTTGAAAATAAACAAATAAAAACAAAAGTCTATGTTTATGACAGCACTGATTTATATATCTTTGACGGCTTTAACACAAATTTCTCACTTTCCAAAAGAGAAGCTCACAATATGGGTTATATCCCTATAATTCAAAGCCTTAATAATGATGATGCTTTTTCTGATATTCAAGGGGTAACGGATTTACTTGACAGTTTAAGCCTTGCAATTTCAAACAGTACAGACAATTTACAATCAATAGCTAATGCAATACTTGCAATATCAGGCGGAGTTTTAACGGAAGATAAAATAAAAGAAATCAATAAATATAAAGTCGCAAATATGCCCGTAAAAACCCGGACTTGATAAGGTCGAATATGAGGGCTTAGGTGATGTTTCTAAAGAAGATTGGAGTAACGAAAACTATACACGCTTAACACTTGCTTTTTTGGGTAATCCTTCAAAGGTAACTGTAATTAAAGCGGAAGATGAATTTTCCGACACTCAAAAGAAACTTGATTATTATGACAATTACACGCTTTGCTATCCCGAAGCCAAAGAAGCTGATTTTACCGCAATTAAAAATTATTTAGAAAAAATCCGTCAAAAGAATAACTATTCAAGGGCAGTATTAGGCGACCCGACAGCGCCTGACGCATCTTATATCATCAATTTTGCAACAAAAGATATTAAAGCAAACGTAAACGGCGAAGTAAGGACTTTTACGCCGGGTGATTATACGGCACGTGTTGCAGGGGCTTTGTCTGGCTTAGCGCCGAGCAGGTCATTAACTTATTACGAATTGCCCGAGATTATAGAATGCCCGCTGTCAGAAGATGAGGACAAAGACTGCAAAGAAGGTAAATTGATTATCTTACATCAAGACGGTTCTTATAAATTCTCTCGTGCGGTTAACTCTTTAACCACGCTTACAGACGGCATAACAGAGGCATTTCAAAAAATAAGAGTGCTTGACACAATGGATATGATTGCAAATGATGTTGTAACAACATTTAGAACAGGTTATGTAGGTAAATATAATAACAATTTTACCAATAAAAACCGCTTTGTAGGTGCGATTAATTCATACCTGTACGATTTAGCACAAGAGGGTTTACTTGAAGCAGAAAATGACAATGCCGTTACGGTATCTTATGAAAAAACAAAATCATATCTTAAAGGTAAAGGTATAGACACATCCAAAATGTCTTATATGGAAATTTTAAAAGCAAACACAGGCTCTAATGTATTGTTAGACGGTGTATGTTCACCGACAGATACAATGGAAGATTTGGATTTAGGTATGTACTTATTCCAAGCAATGCAACAGGCAGCAGCGTAAACAAGACGGCAGCAGCGTAAATTATAGGAGATTAAATAAATGGCAAACGTAGAAGCAAGAAAAGTATTAACAGGCACAAACGCCAAAGTCTTTTTAGACGGCGAAGAAATCGGAACGTGGACGAATTTGGAAGCAACGGTTGAAATAGACTATGAAGATGTTTATGTCGGGTTTGATAAAGACAGAAAAGCCACTGGCTGGCAGGGTACAGGCTCATTAAATATGCAGGTCACAAACTCAATGAATGTTCGTATGTTTAATAAGTTAAAAGCAAATAAAGACGTACGTTTCACTATTGAGGGCGAAATAACAAACGATGCAACGGGCGAAACCCAATCGGAAACTTTGGAAGGAGTATCATTTGACAGCATACCTCTTTCCACTTGGGAAAAAGGTGCACTTGTAACAAGTGAAATGTCATTCAGGTTCTTACCGTCAAAATCACAGTTCCCGCAGTTAATATCATAAGGAGGTTTTATGACAGTTAATTTAGATAAATTACTTAAAAAAATAGAGAAGAATACCGAAACCGCGGAAGAACAAAAGACATATCCGCTTGAAATAGGCGGAGAAACCTACGAAGTCAAGACAATGACACGCAGGCAAAAAGCTGATTTTCTCTACACGCAAGAAGCAGGGAAAAGCAATATGACAATAGGTGATGTTGTTAAGCGTTCAAAGAGGTTTATCTATGACAGCTTACAGCTTTCACAGTTAGCGGTAAAAGCAAAAGACGCAGGATTTATAAAATCTTACTATGATGTAATAGATGCTTTATTTGAACCTGAACAAATTCTTGAAATCCTTGCTTTTATTATGAAAATTAATAATCTTACAGATGAAGTAATCGAGGAGGATATTGAGGAAGTAAAAAAGTAATTGAAAGTGATTTCAATTTAACGCTTTGCGCTTATTATCTTCAAAAAGGTATAACACCCGAACATATTTTAAGCTTAACCAAACGGGAAAAGCGATTTTACTTAGCTTCTATGGTTTGGTGGGCAGAAAAAAACAAAATTGAGGTATAACAATGTCAAATAATAAAATTGTAGAATACGCTTTTTTATTGAAAGATAAAGTTTCAAGTTCACTAAAAACAATAAATAAAAACCTTGAAAGCTTTGATAAAAAAATCAAAGGTTCAACAGTGCAGCTTGAAAATCTAAAGAAAAAGACCGAAAATATATCTAAACTCGGACAAAAGATTAAAAATGTGGGTCAAGGTTTAACTGTTGGTGTAACTCTGCCGGTAATTGCAGCAGGTGGTGCAATGGTTAAACTTGCTTCCGATATGGAAGAAACACTAAACAAAGTTGATGTATCTTTTGGTAATAATTCTGATAGAGTAAAAGAATGGGCAA
>CANQOM010000187.1 GCA_947625445.1 Candidatus Gastranaerophilales bacterium | reverse complement strand
TGTAGGAGGTTACTATAAAAAAGAAGAAGAAGATTCAAGCCAATTTGAAGTTAATGATAACAGGACTCTTGATGAAGTCATAAAATGGTTAATGGAATTAGAATATCTTCCGAGTTTTTGTACTGCATGTTATGGTTCAGGCAGAGTGGGCGACAGATTTATGGAGCTATGTAAAGACAGACAAATCCATAATTTTTGCCATCCTAACGCTATTATGACTTTAAAAGAATACTTATTGGATTATGCTTCTTTAGATACACAAAAAATAGGTGAAGCTCTTATTTCAAAAGAAATTGAAAAAATTATTGACCCTAATATTAAACAAACAGTAAAAGAAAATATTGATAAAATAATAAAAGGAACACGTAATTTTAAGTTTTAAATTCTTTTTTCCATTTTATAAGGAAATAAACAGATAAAACAACATAAACCAACCACATTAAAATTGTTGCAAAACAATTAGATCCGTTAATATATGCTATTATCCACATTATTGAAGACAATATATTAACAATAAACCAAACATACCACTGTTCTATGCATCTTTTAACTGTTAAAAGTTGTCCTAATAAAGATAATACACAAGCTGATGAATCTAATAAAGGAGCTTTATCTCCCGATTTATACAAAATAAAACTTCCCAAAACAAATATTATTAATGTAATTATTAAATATATTGTTCTTTCTTTATTTGAGAGTTGTGTTTTTATAACTTCATGTGTATTTTTATTAAGATGTTTTTTCCATTTAAAAATACCGATTATTTCCATTGGAAGATAATATAAAGAATACAGAGCTAAATTACCATAAAATCCGTTTTTAAAAGCCAGATAAGAATAACAAACAGTTCCGATAATACCAATAAAATAACAAGAAATTTTTCCTTTTCCTGCAAGAATTGTATAACTTATTCCGCATATTGCGGAAATTAGTGCTATTTTATTATCATTAGTTATTAAGGACGTTATTATTACAAAAATAATTAAAATCGGGAAAACAATTCTTTCGATTTTCCCAAAATTTTTTAATTCACTTTTAAAAAATTCTAATAATTTCATTTATTAAATTATATAATAAAATGTTAATAATTATGATATAAACATTTAATTTTGGTTTTGTTTGTAGCTATAATCAAGAATCAACAAGAATGTATAAGTGTCCTGTCAAGGTCATATAATGAAAATAGATTCAAATATAACATCATATAATCCCAAATTTAAAGGTTTAATGAATAATAAAGCTTTGTTAAAGGGGCTTGAACTTGTATCTGAGCACAGTACAAGCTTTATAGCGGGAACAACTCTTTTGATGGCGTCAGTAATAAGACCTATAGTAATCTCAATGACGCCTGATGTAGATAAAGAAAATAAAAGATATGCGGCAGTAAATTCTTTTACTTCCGGATTAACAAAGTTTGCTATTGTTGAAGCAGTAGCCATCCCTATAGAAAATGCCGTCAAAAATATTGATAAAAATCCTGAAAAGTTTTTAAATCCTGAAACAATAAATAATTTAAAAGGCAGTGCGGATAAGTTAATAAACTCTCAAAATTATAAATTTGCAACTCAGTTTTTTAAGCTCGCTTCCAATTTTATTACGGCAATTCCAAAAGCAATGATAACAATTGCTCTTATGCCTTTGTTTATGGATTTATTCTTTAAGAATAAAAAAGCAAATAATACGAAAATAAGCAATAATAACTTACAAAATCAAGGTTTTTATAGATTGAATAACGGACACAATGAGATTTTTGCACCTTTTGAAAAAAAGGCTAATCCTTCATTTAAAGGCGGACTTATTAATAACACTTCAAAAGCAATAGGGGAAATTTTAAATAACGGAAATATTCAAAATCTAATTAAAAAATTCAGTTCTCATAATGAGAATATAGCAAGAAATATGACAATGGCAACTGATATATTATTAACTGCATCTTTTGTTAACAGAACAAACAGAAGTAAAAAAATTAAACCCGAAAGGAAAAAAGCACTTATATATAACAATATCATTTCAACGGGTATATCAATTATAGGCGGATGCACAATTGATAAATTAGTAAAAAATAATACAAAAGGTTTTATTGAAAAATTTTCAAAAGCAAATAAAGAGAACCCCAAATTAGCTAAATACATAGAAGGTATAAATATAATACGACCAACATTAATATTTGCAGGAATTTATTATGGAATACTCCCATTATTTTCAACCTATTTAGCAGATAAAACAGATAAATTTATTAACACAAATAAACCTGAAAAAAAATTGTCCGAGTAAATCATAGGTGTAAGCCGAAGTTGTTACAAAGTTGTAAAGTTTAACATAAGCTTATAAAATAAGAATATAATGATTGGAGAAAAAATGAGCGAAGATAAGATAATAGTTACAATATCAGGAAAAGACGGAGTGGGTATTGTTGCTGAAATTGCAGGCGTTCTTGCAAAATACGGTGTTAATATAGAAGATATAAGGCAAACGATTATGCAAGGTTGCTTTATGATGTTTCTTTTAGGTGATATCAGTAAATCAACATATTCATTTAAAGAAATAAAAGATGCCGTAACTGAATCAGGGAAGAAACTCGGTATGGAAATTTGGATTCAGAAAAAAGAAATATTTGATAAAATGCACACTATTTAAGGAAAAATTAATGTCTTTTTTTAATGAAAATTCAATAATTGAAACAATTAATATGATAAAGGTACACAATCTTGATATAAGAACCGTAACTTTATCGTTAAGTTTAAGAGATTGCTGCGGAGAAAATATCAAAGAAGTAGGCGATAAAATATATAAAAAAATAACAAAATATGCTAAAAACTTGTACCGATATGCATCTGAAATAGAAGAAGAGTATTCAATTCCGATAATAAATAAAAGGATAGCCGTAACTCCAATTTCCATAGTAGGTGAATCCTCTAAAGATTATGATTATGTTTATCTTGCAAAAGTATTAGACGAGGCGGCAAAAGAAGTAAATGTTAATTTTATAGGAGGATATTCGGCTCTTGTCGAGAAAGGATGCACAAAAGGAGATATTGCATTAATAGAAAGCATCCCTGAGGCCTTAAGTAAAACGCAAAGAGTATGTTCATCCATAAACCTTGCATCAACAAAAGCAGGCATTAATATGGATGCGGTAAAAAAAATGGGAACAATAATAAAACAAGCAGCCAAATTAACAAGTAGCGAAGATGGTATAGGCGCAGCTAAACTTGTATGTTTTTGCAATGTTCCCGGTGATAATCCGTTTATGGCAGGCGCATTTCATGGATACGGAGAACCTGAATGTGCGTTAAATATAGGAGTATCAGGTCCCGGAGTAGTACGTGCAGCAGTTGAAAATCTGCCAAAAGATGCTGATTTTGGGGAACTGGCAAACAAAATAAAACAAATAGCGTTTAAAATCACATCAACAGGAGAGCTGGTAGGAAGAAGAATGGCAAAAAAAATGGATATTCCATTCGGAATCATAGACTTATCTTTAGCTCCCACACCCGCAATAGGAGATTCAGTTGCAGGAATATTTCAGGCAATGGGTTTGGAACATGCAGGTGCACACGGCACAACCGCAGCACTAGCAATGCTAAATGATG
>CANQOM010000186.1 GCA_947625445.1 Candidatus Gastranaerophilales bacterium | reverse complement strand
TTACCTCAGGGGGAAGAAACGGTGTAGGACTTCAAGCGGGAGTGAGAATGACTTTAGGTAATGCAGAACCTAAACATGCTAACTCTAATGGAGAAAGAAAGTTTATTGCTAAGAAATAAATATGATTTAATTTTATTGACTAGAAGACCTGATAATATCAGGTCTTTTCTTTTAATATTTTTTTATAGGTATTGAAATGCCTTTGTTTTGCTTAAGATACAGGCTCATTAATTATATATATCAAAATTATCAAAATTATTATCGTCTATATCGCTATCAAAATTAAATTCTTTGTTGTTATATGAGGTTTCAATTGTATCCCATACGCTATTATCGGAATGATAATTATTAACGGTTTCATTTTCTGAGTCTTCTGAACCGGAATAATCCCATTCGCATTTTCCGTAAAATTTTGTGTTATTTTCACTTTTGCTATAGTCACTTTCTCTTTTTAAATTATTGCAAAAGTAAAATGCGTCTGCCATTTTAAACCTCTTTCTAAGTATCCTGTATATATATAAAAAATATATACATGCAAAAATTGCGTGATATAAGAAAGAAATTAAAAAAAATAGCTTAAAACATTATAAAACTTGCCATTTAGTCTTTTACATTTCTTAATAAAAAATATAAAAATCGGAATGTTGCGACGCCAGATTTAATAATTATAAAACTTTATCAATTAAGCCATATTCAACTGCTTCTTGAGCAGACATATAGTTATCACGTTCAGTATCTTCGTAGATTTTTTCAATCGTTTGCCCTGTGTGTTCAGCTAAAAGAGTATTTAATTCTTTTTTCATTCTTAGAATTTCTTTAGCTTCAATTTCAATATCGGTTGCTTGACCTTTAGCACCGCCTAATGGTTGGTGAATCATAATTCTTGCGCTTGGAAGTGCCATTCTTTTGCCTTTAGTACCTGCAGAAAGCAAGAATGCTCCCATTGAAGCGGCTTCTCCCAGACAAATAGTACACACATCAGCTCTTACATGTTTCATTGTGTCATATATTGCCATCCCTGCAGTTATAACCCCTCCGGGGCTATTAATGTACATCATTATATCTTTTTCGGGATTCTCGGCATCCAAAAGTAAAAGTTGAGCTACTATTGAGTTTGCCATATCATCATCTATTTCTTCTCCCAAAAATATTATTCTTTCTCTCAGCATTCTTGAAAATATATCAAATGCATTTTCCCCTCTTGATGATGATTCTATTACTGTTGGGATATAATTCAATATTGTACTTTTGTCCATATGTAACCTCAATTCATAAGAATATTATATACAAAATTTTATAATTAATAAATATCTGATAAAATATATTTATGGTTATAGATTCAAACTTAATTTCATATGATTTTATGACAGATTTTAACGGACCTTCAAGATTATATCCTTATCCGTCAACACCTGCGGGAGTATATAGTGAAGACAAAACTCAATATAAGTTTGGACCTGAATCCAGTAAATATCCCAATCTTACATTACCTTGTAATTTGTATGACGAGGGCGGTAATATTATTCCTCAAGGTTATTATATGGCAGTTCTTTCCAAGGACTTTAAGTTTATTGAACTTTATGAGAGTAATGACTTAAAAGCAAGGGTAAAAGTAATTAAGTTGGTTGAAAAAATGTATACTAATGATGAATTAAGAGAAGAATCCGAAATTATTGGAAGGTTAAGAGAGGCACAACGAAAACAAAAATTAAAAAAAATTAAACAGGCTGAAGAAGAATTAGTTGCTTTTAAACAAAAGGCTGCGGCTGATTCTTATGCTAAAATACTTGATTCGGGAAAAGGTTATTATCTTCTTTATTATAAATTTGATGGGAAAATGGCTACAGGAATTATTCAAAAATAAGGTTTTTATTTTTGTAAAATAATGATAAAATTAGTTTTAGAAAAGGACTTAACATGTATAAACCGACCAGAAATATATATACAATTAAAACATCACCTTATGATAATGAAAAACTTGAAACTCTGTTAAATGAAATGTCAGTGGATGGCTGGGATATTTATACTATACAGGAACTTGAAAATGATGAAGGGGTTTATTATAACTGTATTTTTATTAAAGAAGTGGAAAATGAAGATGCTATTGTTAATGAAAATGCAGATTTATTAAACTTTAAATCACGTATTGAAAGAATTATTAATCCCGAGCTTGATCCTTATGAATTATGTGTTGATATACAAAAGAAAATAAAAGAAAAACGTCAGAAAGTTGCTCAGGTAAAATCTTTGATAGATGGAACATCTGAAGATTCACGCTCTGTTCTAAATGAAGAAATTTCTAAGCATATTAAAGAATTGGATGATTTAAAAAAGAATCTTGCTAAAGTTATTTCTCCTAATGTTATGGAACAAAAATTAGGCGAGCAAAAGTTAACTCTTTCGATTTCTGAAGAATTAATTGATATTTTAGATAGTGATAATGAATATAATATGCTATCTCAAATTGTTCTTATCAGGCAGAATTTAACTGAAAGTTTGGGATATATCATTCCTAAAATAAAAATTGAGATAGATGACAGTTTAAATGAAAATGAATTTGCCGTTAAGGTTAGAGGTATTACCGTATTAACTTCAACTGCTTATTGTAATTATAATATGTATTTTAAAAATGATTTAAATTTGGAATCTTTACCGAAAGATTCCTATGAATCAAAAGATTTTGTTTCCGGGCTTGATACCGTTTGGATTGAAGAAGATAAATCTAAAGATTTCTGGATTAAAGGATTGGATGCTTCTGATTATATTGCAAGACTCATCGAATTTACTGTTACAAAATATATCGATGATATTTTTGATTATTCTGATATAAATCGTTATATTGAAATTGTTGGAAACCAAAATCTTTATTTAGTTGAAAATATTATTCCGGATTACATGTCTGTTGCGGAACTTAAATATATTTTGGCTAATTTGATAAAAGAAAAAGTTTCTATTAAAGATATTGTATATATATTTGAAAAAATTAATGATTTTGCTGATGAATCTAATAAAGAAGAACTGTTATCAAGAATAAGAGTTGCACTTGCACGACAAATAAGTAAATCAGCTGCCAATGAAAATGATTCTACTATATATGCATATGAATTTTCTAATGAAAGCATTTCTTCTTTTATAGGAAATAAAGCTGATGATGAAATTATAAGAATTGAAAGTTCAAAAATAGAAAAACTTATTTCGTCATTGGATGAAAAAGTAAAAAAATATTCTCCTGATGCAAAAGAGATAATCTTAATTGCACCAATGAAAATAAGACATATAATTTATTTGATTCTGTCTCAAATGATGTCTAATATAAAAGTTCTGGCAAGAGAAGAACTTTTGTTTGAATATCCTTTAAAAATTTTGGCTTCAATATAATAAAAAAGAGCCGATTGGCTCTTTTTTATTTTTTGTCTTCTGTCTTTGTTTCTTGTTGTTTATTTGTTGTTTGCTCTGTTTTTGTAGCTTGTTTGTCTTTATGTTTATTAAAAAATTTAGAACTTAATTTATTTGCAATTGGAGTAACAACAACTGGGCCTAAATATCTGTATATAATACCAAATATTATAAGAGTCTTAATTTTATTGAATCCAATCATTGCTTTATCTGCTTGAAC
>CANQOM010000185.1 GCA_947625445.1 Candidatus Gastranaerophilales bacterium | reverse complement strand
ACCGCAATAGCTTCAACATAATCACCAATAACCCCGTGTGCTTCATTGTATAATGCCAAACTAATTGCTCCAAGTGTAGCTATCGCCATCAATAAGGATTCGTCAAAAGGTTTACGGTTTTTAATTCCTTTAAACGCTTTTTTTATAATATCATAACCTATTATGACATAAGGAATCATATATATAAGAAATTTAACTAAACCCTTCATTGGAATAAAATGAAATCCAATCAAAAGTATAGACGCAGCAATGATTCTTATTAACATTTTTTTCTGTTTTTTGTTCATAATATTTAAGTCTGCTAAATATAAATTTCGCAATCCTCTTCAACTTTTTTGCAGTTTTTCACAACTTCATTCATTACACTATTAATATCTGCATCATCAGAAAATTCAATATCCATTTTTTGAGCCATAAAATTAACTGTTACACTTTTTACACCATTTGTTTTTCTTATAGCTTCTTCCATCAAGTTTGCACAATTTGCGCAATCTACTTCTATTTTATAGGATTTTTTCATTTTAAATTCTCCTTTATACTTTCTAATCTGTTTTGTAGGGATTTAGTATATTTATCCAAAACTTCAAGAGTAGTATCTAAATCTTTTTTACCAAATTGTTTAAAAAATATCTTATCTTTTTCACACCATGTTTCATGCATAGCTAAATGTTTACTAAAAACATCCTGACCTATTTTCGTTAATCTGTAATATGTTTCTTTTTTATTATCAGGACTTTTATATATTTCAATAGATTTTTTATCAATCAGTTTTTTTATAATCTTACTTATTGCCGCTTTTGTTAAATTTAAATATTGAGCTATTTTTGTAACATTTGGTTTCTCTATTTTCCCTATACAATCAATAGTATGCATTTCCGTATAAGTATAGTCATTAAGAATATCGCCAAATTCTTCTTTGTATAATACATCCAGCTGATTAGTGATATCAAACAAATTAAATAAAGTATTCAAAATTTTATTGTGCATAAATAATCCAATATTGTTAACCTGTTAACAATATTATTTATAATTTTGCATATTTTGTCAATCCTTTGGTTAATTTTTGTTAACCAGTTAACGAAATAAAATATAGCTTGAAAAATATAAATGTTTGTTATATATTTCAAGTACAGATGGCGGGCATCGCCAAGTGGTTAAGGCCTCGGATTGTGGTTCCGATATACGTGGGTTCGAATCCCACTGTCCGCCCCATTTTTAGAAAGAGTCGAAAGACTCTTTTTTTGTGAGATGAGAACCCAACAAAATAGAGCTTTGTTTATGTTTGAAACTTACTTTTGTATTCTTTTTATTATAAGTTTTTAATATTTTAAGATTTACTATTTGAATTTAACGTAGGGCGCATTGAATCTAATACACTTGTTAAATCATCTTCTACCCCGTCATTATAATATAAGCTTGTATTTGAAGCTCTGAATGATTTGTATTTTGCCTCAACATCATATCTTTGAACATCATAACTAAATTTTGTTATTTCTTCACTGGTGACTCTTCCGTCTCCGTTAGCATCTATTTTATTAAAATACTGCAATACTGTAGATAATAAACTATTATCCACATTTCCATTTAAACATAATGCTTGTATTTCATTATAAGTTAAACCTTTAGATTGCATTGTAGACATAACATTATTCATATCAGATGCAGATATTTCACCATCCCCATCTTGGTCTAAAGAAGCAAAATTGGTTGTTAAATATTGAAGAAATGAATAATTATTACCAAGTCCCAATAAAGTATTACTTGAAACATTTGCCAAATCATTTAAAGTTAACCCTTTTCCCGATGAACTGTGCGCACTAACAAGTGTAGCATATGTTGTATTTAATCCTGCCAATGCAGATGATAATAATGATTGTCCATTTAATATACTCATAATTTTGCTCCTTTATAAATATACTTTCGCCATAATATCATATTAATAATTTTTTTTTGAAAGTAAATCATTTATTCATATTAAAAAGAGAAGTTTTTATTTAAAAAAACTTCTCAAATTAATATTCGATATAATCTAATGTACATTCTGTTTTGTAAGTATATAAGATAAATTATTTAATAGCTTTTTTATAAGCTTTTCTTTGAGGGTCAGAAAGTATAGCTTTAAACTGCTCCTCATAACATTTACATATTTTCTTTCTGTCTTTTTCGAGTTTTGAAATGGTTCTCTTTTGTTTTCTTAATTCAGAACCTTTAGTACATTTTTGTTTTAAAGAATACAAATTTTGTTTTTCACATTGTATTCTCTCATTCATACTTAATACTTCAAGTTGGTATTTGTCTTGAATTTTCATAGCGGTACAAATTTGAGAATCACTTAAATTCATAGCAGAAAATAAAGAATTCATATTTTTATTTGTGCATAAAAAACATTCTGATTGCGCACTTTTACAAGGCGTGTCACATGTTTTAGGTGTTTCACATGGTTGTGCACACTTATTTTGAGTCGGTTTTTGACATGGTTTTTGACACGAACTTCCGTTATATTGTTTGCTATAACCTTGTTCCTGGTTACAAGGACTTCCTGCAAATGCAGCTAATGAACATAAACACAACAATGATAGAATTAAAAGATAAAATTTTTTCATTTTTCTTCTCCCGTTATAACTTAGTACAGAAATAAGTATTAAATATATATTAGGATTTGAATATTACTTAAAAGATTAATTAAGCAATAAACTGAAGAATTAGGTCTTTTGAAGCATAAAATAAAAGAAGCTAAAATTATAGCTTCTTTTATAAAGATTTTAGAAAACTAAAATTACTATTTAATTTCAACTACGCCGCCTGCAGCTTCAATTTGTTTTTTAATAGCTTCAGCTTCTTCTTTTTTAACATTTTCTTTTATAGCTTTAGGTGCAGCTTCAACTAAATCTTTAGCTTCTTTTAAACCAAGACCGGTGATACCTCTAACTTCTTTAAGAACTGCAATTTTCTTATCAGCCGGAACTGAAGCTAAGATTACATTTACTTCAGTTGCTTCATCAGCTGCTGCTTCACCAGCTGCTGCCGGAGCTGCAGCTGCTGCAACTGCTACAGGTGCTGCTGCTGATACGCCAAATTTTTCTTCCATTGCTTTAACTAATTCAGCTGCTTCGATTAATGTTAATTTTTCAATTGATTCTAAAATTGATTCTACGCTCATTTTATTTCTCCTTTTTATTTAGATTGTTTTTTCCATATTTAATTTGCTTTTTGTTTAGCAACTTGATCCATTGCTCTTACTAAAGCGCTCATAACTGCATTAACAACACCAACAATACCTGTTGCAGGTGAATTTATGCTGCCAAGCATTTTTGCATAAAGTTCTTCTTTTGAAGGAAGGCTTGCAAGTACTTCTGTTTCTTTTGCGTTTAAGAGTTTTCCATCCATAGCAGATGCTATAATTTCACCTTTTTTAACATCTTTAACGAATTTTGTCATAATTTTTGCGGGTGCAACTTCATCATTAAATCCAAACGCAATAGCTATCGGACCTTTCAATGTATCTGCAAGTACTTCAAAAGGAGTATCTTTTGTTGCAACTTTTGCTAATGTATTTTTAGTTACCATATAGTCACTGTTTTCTTTTTGAAGACTGCGGCGAAGATTTGTTATTTCTTCAACTGTCAGA
>CANQOM010000184.1 GCA_947625445.1 Candidatus Gastranaerophilales bacterium | reverse complement strand
CTTCCTGCTATAGAAGCAGCGGTAACTTTTTGTTTCGGTGTAAACTTAGGTTGTGAAGCAGTTGAATTTACTGCACTTACAGACATTCTTCTTACCTTTTTTATCTACATATGTATTAAATCCATACATATATTTTTTTGCTTATTTGTTAATTCTTTTTTACATAAACAATTATTAGATTATCTCTATATTAAAATAAAAGAAACATATAAGCAAGGTTATATAATATGATAGACACTCATTCACATATAAATTTTGAAGAATACAAAACTGATTTTAACGCCTTTATAAAAGAATTAAAAGATAATGATATTGAAAATGTAGTAATTCCGGGAGTAGAACCATCTACTTTTGATGAAATAATATCATATTGTGAAAATTATGACATGTTGTATGGAGCAATAGGAATACATCCATCTGAATGGCAAACATATACCCCTAATTCCGAAGAAAAAATAATAAAACTTTTAAATCATAAAAAAATTGTTGCAATAGGAGAAATCGGACTGGATTTTCACTATGGTTTTAACGAGAAAGAAGAACAAAAAAATATTCTTATAAAACAATTAGAAATAGCTCAAAATGCCAATAAGCCTGTTATAATCCATGACAGAGAAGCACACGAAGAAGTATTTAATATACTCCAAAATTATAAACTTAAAGATGTAATTTTTCACTGTTTTTCAGGCGATAAAGAATTTGCAAAAAAATGTCTTGATAAAGGATATTATATAGCAGTAGGAGGAGTAATAACTTTCAAAAATTCGGAAATATTAAAAGAAGCAGTAAAAATAATACCGTTAGAAATGCTTTTACTTGAAACAGATGCTCCGTATTTAGCCCCCGTCCCGTATAGAGGAAAAACCAATTCCCCAAAATATTTAAAATACATAGCGGATAAAATTGCTGAACTCAAAAAAATTGATATAGACACGGTTAAATATCAAACTGTAATAAATGCGAAAAAGGTATTTAATATTAAATGACAAAAGAAAGATTAGATAAAATATTAACAGATAAAGGTTTTTTTGAAAGTAAAAGTAAAGCTCAAGCTGCAATTATGGCGGGAGATGTAAAAATTGACGGAAAAATTATTACAAAATCAGGCTTTCTGATTGAACCTAAAGAAAATACTGTATATGAAATAAAAGCAATGCCATTTGTATCAAGAGGCGGATTTAAACTTGATAAAGCAATAAAAACATTTAAAATTAATCTCAAAGATAAAATATGTTTGGATGCAGGAGCATCAACCGGAGGGTTTACGGATTGTATGCTCCAAAACGGGGCAAAAAAAGTATATAGCGTAGATGTAGGCTACGGACAATTGGCATGGAAATTAAGAACTGATAAAAGAGTAAAAGTTATTGAAAGAGTAAATATAAAATCTTGCACACCTCAAGACATATATGAAGAAACAGATAAAAAAGCTCAATTTATTACAATGGATTTATCATTTATATCAATAACAAAAGTATTGGAAAATATTATTAAACTGGCAGATAATGAAATATTTGAAATAGTATCTTTAATAAAACCCCAATTTGAAGCCGGAAAAGAACAAGTTGGAAAAAACGGAGTAGTAAGAGAAAAGGAAATCCACATTGAAGTTATAAATTCAGTAATAAGATATGCAAAAACTTTAAACCTTAATGTAAAAGATTTAACTTTTTCCCCCATAAAAGGACCTAAAGGGAATATAGAATATTTAATATACCTCTCAAATAAAGAACAAGAAAAATCAATAAATATTGAAAATATAGTAAATAAAGCTCATGAAGAACTTAATCTAACTATTGATTAACAACAAGATTTAACTTTTGTTGAACAGGTTCAGCTTCAAATAAATCACCAATATTACAATTTAAAGTTTCACAAAGCCTGTCCATATTTTCATAAGAAGGTTGAGTTCTGCCTGAAGCCCAAGAATAGACTGTTTGTTGAGGAAGATTTAAGACCTTAGCAAGTTTATATAAACTCCACCCTTTTTTTAATTTAACAGTCTCTTTAATCTTTATTTTCATCACGCCTCCCAATACATATACATATTTGGTCAACAAACACATATAATAAATTATACATTTGTTACAAATATTAATATAGTATTTTTTAAAAAATTTCATCTTTTTAAATGAAAAATTAATACATATTTCCTATAAACTTAGTATTACGAACAAAAAAAAGAGTATTAATGTATATAATATAAATATAAAGAATAAAAAAAATAAATATTTAATAAAAAAATAAGATTTTTTATAAAAATGGGTATATAATTAATATAGGAAAGTTTATAATAATAAAGTTATACAAGAGGATTTATATGAAAAGGAAATTTATACTAGGTTTAGTTATAACATTATTAATCAGTATATGTTCACTGGAAGTATTTGCTGCAGAAAAGAATCCGGCTGCAATAAAAGAAGCAATCAAAAAATATAAAAACAAAAATTACTTGGGATGTATATCCGATTTAAAAATATATACGGAACAAAACCCGTCCAGCGCAATAGCTTGGTATTATTTAGGCAATTCATATATGAATATATCAATGCAAAATGAAGCAAACAGTGCGTTTGACAAGGTTGTAGAATTAAATACAGTACCAAAATTAACTTCATATTCAATACAAGCACAATTGTGCATGAAAGACCCGTCACAGTGTGAATATAAAAACTACACTTTACAAGAAATTGAACAATTAAAATTAGACCCTCTAAAGTTTTTAGAAGAGTATAACAAACCAAAAGTAGTTGAAGAAGTACAACAAGATCCGCGAGTTGTAGAAATAAACAGACTCATAAACGGAGAATTTCAAGGTAATATTCACCCTGAAGCTGATAACTTCATAAAACAAGAAAGTTTGAAGATGGAAGGTCAAAGAATGAATTAATGACAAATTCATTTACTTTTGATTCAACAATAATAAAAGAATTATATTATATAAAAAAAGATTATTCCGAGATAAAGGATATATTAAAAAGTTATTCTGATTCTCGGAGTTTTATTATTCTTGGAAAAATTTTACTTCAAGAAAAAAATTTAGATGAAGCATATAATTATTTTTCTAAAGCAAAATATGATATAGGATGCGCATATTGTAAATTTATAGACGGAAATTTAAATGAAGCACTAAAGATAATAGAAAATTCTAATAATGATTTTGTATTTTTGAATTGGTTAAAACAATTAATATACATAATAAAACAAGATAGAAAAGTACACCCGACTTATTTTCAAATAAGAAATTTTTATGAACAAGACTTGGGTATACTATTTATGTATAAAAAATATGATTTAATAGAAAAGATTATAAATAATTCGGAATATTTAGCAAATTTTAATTCAGAAATATATAAATACAACGCAAGAGTATTATATGATAACGGATATACAAATAAAGTTGAATGGTTATTAAAAAAGAGCTTGAATATATATTATAATGACCCTGAAACCCATTATTTACTCGGGGAATATTATTTAAATTCAAATAATAAAAAAGGAGCAAAAGAAGCATATCAAAAAGCAATAGAAGTAAATGATGGATACTATCCGGCAGAAAAGAAACTAAAAGAATTATAATGTAGTCTTCAATTTGCTTTATGTTATCGGCTATATACATTTTATTGTTTAAATTGTAACACCTTAAATGTAC
>CANQOM010000183.1 GCA_947625445.1 Candidatus Gastranaerophilales bacterium | reverse complement strand
TTTAGAAATAAATCCTTCTATTTTATTTATTTCATTTCCGTTTTCATCAAGAAAAATAAGTGTCGGAACTAATACAACGTGATATTTTTTTATATAACTTTGAATTTTTCTGCTTTTATCTAAAGCATTTATTCCTATAAAATTTACTTTACCTGTGTATTCAGGTTCAACTTCTTTTAATACTCCTTTTAATTTTTGACAGTCCATACACATTGTTGATGTGAATGCCATTATTGTCGGGATATTTTGTTCTTTTGCAAGTGCGCTCAAGTCATTTGAATTTTTACTCATTATTAAATATAGAGCTATTGGCAGAATTAAAATTAATAAAATAGTTATAATGTTTTTCATTGTTTTTCCTCCTTTGAATAACATTACACTAAGTTAGTATAAACTAAATTCTCTATATAGGTATAATTTTTTTTTATAATTCTTCAGGTAAAAAAAGTTCAAACTTGTCTAACTTCTCTCTTATTTCATTATAAGAAAAAGAGTTTATAGTAATATTTTGATATTCTCTTACAATATTTAAAATGTCATCTGTATTTAATCTTATATTTCTTCTTCCCGATGTATTTTCGATAATTTTAGCCATATTATATCCTCCTTTAGGTATTATCGTCTTTACCGAGATTAACTTAAAAAAGATACGCCAAGTGTATTAGGAATTTTTTTTCAGATTATGTACTTTTGTCTAATTTCACCGTTGAAAAATTGATGCTAAAAAGTTTGTAATAATCTAGGGAAAAGAGGATTTATTTATGAACAAAACAATTATTAAAGCACCTTGCATCAGTATGCAAAAATTAGAAAATCTTTTTATAGAGATGACAGCACAAAATTGTAATTTAAGATGTAAACATTGTTATATTGATTTTAAAGATAAAAAGGTAAAAGATTTTATTCCTATTGAAAAAGTAAAACAGGCATTAACTTGTATAGATAAAAAAGATTTGCAATATATACACTTAACCGGTGCGGAACCAATGCTTCATCCTGATTTCAATCATATTTTAAGACTATGTTTAAAATATTCTTCCGTAATTATTCATACTAATGCTCTAAATATTAATGATAAAAAAGCAAGGTTTTTAAGAAAAGTAGAAGAAGAAAATAATTTAGGTAATGAAATTATTTTTATGATTAGTATTGACCATTATATTGAGAAAGAAAATGATTTAATAAGAGGAAGAGGTTCATACAGAAAAGCAATTCATGCCATACAAAGTTTGATAAAATATGAATTTAATCCTATTTTATCAATAGTTAATCATTTTTCAGTAAATGAAGAAGAATTAAAATCTAATTTTAAAGAACTATGTGATTCCATAAATTTTGAAACAACAGATATTAATTTTAAAATTATTCCTTTATTGGATAAAACTAAATTTTATGAAATACCGGAAACAATTGATTATGAAAGATTAAATACTGAATGTGCAAAAGGTAGAACATTAACAATAAACGGGGTATTTACATGTCCGTTATTATGTTCTGATAACAGGGGAAAATGCGGTTCAGATATGAATGATTATTCTTCAAAAAGTTATTTGGAAACTGAATTTTGTTCACAGTGTGTAAAATATAACAATTTAATGTTTTCATTATCTTTGTAACAAAACTTTAATAAAATACAATAAAAAAGTCATGAATTGTAAAAAAAATGTTTTTAAGTATGTAAGAGGATATAAAAGGAAAATATCATGGGATACGCATTATTTGCAGCAAGAAAATTAGTTCTGGATGGTGAGTTAAATAATGCACAATTACAACAAACTCAGCGTTCTAATGAACAGTATTATTTGGCAACAAAAACATTAAGTTTGCAGCAGCAATTAACAAGTATGAACACTGCTCAATCAGGAGAACTTGCAGATTTGTATAATAAGTTGTCAAATACAAACGACTCTGATGCAAGAAACAGTATTAATGCGGAAATAAAATCAAAAGAACAAGAATTTGAAACTGAAATTGATGATATAAACAGACAAATATATGAAGTATCAATAAAAGAAAATGCAATTGAAATGGAAGTTAAGCGCTTGGATACACAAGTTACTACGTTGCAACAACAATTACAATCGGTAGAAGAAGCGGAAGGTCAGTGTGTAGACAGGGCAACTCCAAAATTCAAAGGCTTAAGTTAATAAAACAAAATTTTAATAAAGATTTAAAAGGAGGATTAATTCCTCCTTTTTTGTTTTGATATACTTTTGTATCTTTTTTTATATATGTTATAATTTTGATAAGATAATCTTGGAAAGATAATGAGAAGTATAAGTAAACGGTTATTCACGAGTGTAATATTTTTTGGTATGTTTATCTTTGGACATGCCGCTTTTGCTGAAGAAATAGATGATATTACTGCTGATATTTCAGATACTTCCAAAATTACGAAAATAGAATTTGAAGGTAATCACCTGATAAATGATTCTGACATCGTAAAAGTAATGAATATGCAAATAGGGGATGTGTATAGTAAAGAATTAGTTCAACAAAATCTTAAAGCTATATACAAAACAGGAAATTTTTCCGAAAAAATGAAGGCAATACCAATCCCAACAGATCCTGAATCTTTAACATTAAGAATATATCTTGAAGAAAATATACCTATAACAGGGTTTGCAGTTACCGGCAATACTGTTGTTCAAACAGGAGAAATATTAAATATATTAAATTCACTGGAAGGTCAGCCTCAAAATTTGAAAACTTTGGGAGAGGCGGTTACTAAGGTAGAAGAGTTATACTCTGATAAAGGTTATGTTCTTGCAAGGGTTTCTAATGTTCAGGATGACCCTGACGGTTGTGTAAACATTGAAATTGAAGAGGGTATTATTAATTCTATATCATTTGAAGGAAATAAAAAAACTAAAGATTTTGTTATAGAAAGAA
Source organism: Candidatus Gastranaerophilales bacterium (assembly GCA_947625445.1). GTDB lineage: Bacteria > Cyanobacteriota > Vampirovibrionia > Gastranaerophilales > Gastranaerophilaceae > Avigastranaerophilus. Next base: position 777 of record CANQOM010000183.1, on the reverse strand, counting down.
ATATTTTATCAACACCTGGTAGTGTTTATAATGAAAATACTTTAAAAGCTGATTTAATGAGATTGTATTCAACACAAGCATTTAAAGATGTTAACAGAGCGATAGAAAAAAGTCCGGAAAATCCTAATTTATATGATGTAAAGATAATATTGGAAGAACAAAGAACCGGAACAATATCGTTAGGTGGCGGTTTGGATACTGCAACGGGTTTATTCGGACAGGCAGGGTTTGTTGAAAATAACTTCCTGGGTAACGGTCAACGTGTTGGTATTAATTTCATGGCAGGTACCGGTGTAATCATGTCAGATAGTTCTACAGTAGACCATGCTAATTTGCAAGCTGAGGTTTCATTTTTTGAACCAAGGTTAAAAGGCAGTGAAAATTCATTATTAGTGAAAGCATTCGGACGTGATTTCGGCAGTTATCAAGTTCCTTTAGCAGTTGAAAAAAGATATGGTGCCGATGTTGTTTTATCAAGACCGTTTAAAACGTATAAAAATTTGATGGGGTCTATTAAAATAGGTGGTGAATATATTAAAGTAAAAGAAGGTGATTATAGGAAAATAGCGGCTTTATATAATCAGCATCATATACCTATTTCAGAACGTTCAAAACAATTACAAGGCGGTACATATCTTTCATTAGGACCAAGTCTTGTATACGATACAAGAGATAATGTTTTAAATCCAAGAAGAGGTGTATTGGCTTCATTAAGACTGAGTGAAAATGTAAATATAACAGATTTTGATTATACACACGCAACATTATCAGCAGGGA
>CANQOM010000182.1 GCA_947625445.1 Candidatus Gastranaerophilales bacterium | reverse complement strand
TTACCTGCAATTGAGAACATTAAATCTGCCTGAACTGCTAAATGTCCGTCTACAAAACCTTTTGCATGTACTTTTGCTATGGGTCCTTTTACCTTTAGTAGTTCTGATTCAATTTCAAACTTATCGCCGGGAATAATTTGTTTTCTAAATCTTACACCGTCAATACCTGCATATAAGAATAGTTTACCTTTGTATTCAGGTAAAGGAACTAAACATCCTGCCGATACTTGTGCCATTGCTTCTAGCTGTAATACTCCGGGCATTACAGGATTACCGGGGAAATGTCCCGTAAAAAATGCTTCGTTTACGGTTAAATTCTTATAACCTTTGCAATACTTACCGGGTACACATTCTGTTATTCTGTCTACCAATATAAACGGATATCTGTGAGGTATCAATTCCATTATACCTTTAATGTCAAATTGAAGTACGTTTTCTTCTGTCATTATGCCTCCATTATTAAATTATTTTTTAATTTTTTTGCAACTATACAATGGACTGTATGCCCTGCTTCTTTTACTATAATCTCCCCTTTAAAATTAAGTATATTACAACCTGCCAGATAAAAATCACCGATTAAATCAAGGATTTTATGTTTAATAGGCTCAAATTCGGAATTTAACTCAACAGTATAACCGTCTTGTGTTAATCCTACCGTATTTTCCAAATTAGCTCCTAAAGCATAACCTGCTTTTTGATACATTTCAAGTTCTGATAAATATCCAAATGTTCTGGCATTGGTTATTTCGTTAATTTTATTTATATCTAAACAAACCCAGCGATTATTTAAATCTTTATGTTTAAAATTAACACCATATGTTACATTTAAACCATCAGACGGTAATACTATTAAATGTGTTTTGCCGTTTAAGTATATTACAGGTTCTTTTATTGTACATTTTGTTTCATCAGGATTTTTTATTCCTGCATTATTGAACGCTTCTATCCATTTTTTTGAACTTCCGTCTAATATCGGTAATTCAAAATGACTTAAATATACATCTAAAGCGTTGATTTTACATAACGCACAAGCAGCCATAAAATGTTCTATAAGCATTACTTTAATTTCATTATTGCCTATGACTGTGCAATGCTCAGTAGAAATTATATTATCAATGTCAGCTTCGATTGTTTTTCCGTTAAAGTGAAATCTAATACCTTTTTTTTCTGACGGACAAACTTTAGCCTCACTTTCGACGCCTGTCATTAAAGCTATTGATTTTAATATGACTTCATTATTAATTGTTGCCATATTACAAATCCTTTAATAAATGCTCGTAGTTTTTGAACTTGTTAACAAGTTCTTCAGCTTTTTTCATATTTTTCATTTGTTTAATAAAATCTTTTCTAGGCATAGCCGGAGCACCTATTAATATTGACTTTTCCGGGAAGCTTCTGGTAATACCGGCTTTTGCCATTATAATAGAATCACTTCCGATTTCTATATGGTCTGCCATACCGACTTGCCCTGCTATAACAACACGGTCTCCAATTTTGCAGCTTCCTGCAATTCCCACTTGTGAAACTATCATACAACCTTTTCCGATTTTACAGTTATGTCCGATTTGAACAAGGTTATCTATTTTTGTCTGTTCACCTATTACCGTATTTTCTATTGTACCTTTATCTATACAGGTATTAGCACCTATTTCAACATCGTCTTCAATTACAACAGAACCTACGGATGGGATTTTATAAATCTTTTGGTCAGAATTATCTTGTTTAACACTTCCTTCTTGTCTTGCATTTTCAACATTATTGGGATTTTCTGTTACAAAGCTGAATCCGTCAGCTGCAATACTAACTCCGTGTTGCAAAATAACTCTGTTTCCTATTATGGCATTATCACCTATGTTAACACCGGGATGGAAAAGACAATTTTCACCTATTTGAACACTGCGTCCTATATATGTATTTGCCAATATTTTAGTGTTCTTTCCTATTGAAACGTTTCTAGAAATTACTACGTTTGGACCTATTGATACATTTTCACCTAATTTCGCAGTAGGATGGATTGTTGCGCTAGGATGAATGCCTGTTGTACTATCCGGAGGCATATAAAATAAGTGAAGCAATTTCATCATAGCTAAACGAGGGCGCTCTGCTTCTATTGTTGATATCGTTTCAGATGTTACTCCTATTGGTACTAATGCGGCTTTTGCCTTTGTGTTTGATAAATTTTCTATTTCATCTTCATTTAAAGCTAGCGCTAAAGTATTTTCATCCGCTAATAAAGGAGGTCCTAATCTTGAAATCTTAACATCTTCTGCCTTTGTTAAAATACCGCCTACTATCTGCGATATTTCTTCAAGTGAATATTCCTTCATTGTATCTATATCCCTCATAATATTTCCTCTTGTAATTATACTTATTGTAATACGAGGGTAATTAAAATACAATTTTTTTATTCAAAATCAAATAAATCTTTTACTTTTAAATTCAAATTATCAGCTATGATTTTTAATTTTGAAATTGTTATATCAGTTTGGGCAGTTTCTATCATACCAACCATTGAACGAGAGATACCATTTACCCCAATATCATCTTGAGTTAAATTTTTAGCTTCTCTTAACTTTTTTAAATTTTTTGCAAATTTTTGTAAATATTCCTTGTCCATTTAATGATTGTCAGTTATACTAACAATTGATACAATCAACTGTATTGACAACCAGAGGTATGATATGAAAAGGAATAAGGATGTAAACCTTAGCGAAAAGGCTACTGAAATCGGCATTAAAATTGAACGGGTATCCACTCTTATGGAAGTTATGGAAAGAGCATTGGAAGAAGAATTTGAAATTGAACATAAAAAATTAGTCAGTTTAAGTTATGTTATTAATGATTATTTAAAAGAAATAACAACGGAATTTAATCAATTAGAAGATTTAATAGGAGAGAAAGATTAAGTATGTCCGAATAAATTTATATTCGGACAATATATAAACACCAAATTTTTGCTATGGAATTTAAATATAATTTGTATTAAAATAATTTTGAATTACGAGAAAGAATATTTTTAGATATGAATAAACCTGTAGTAGCAATAGTTGGACGTCCAAATGTAGGTAAATCTACATTAGTTAACAGACTTTTAGGCTCGAGACAATCAATTGTTGATGATAAAGCAGGTGTTACCCGTGACAGGATTTATTTTGACGTTGAATGGATGGATAAACAGTTTACTGTTATTGATACAGGAGGTATTATTCCGGGTGATGAAGATGAAATAATGCTAAATATCTTTACACAAGCAAAAGTTGCATGTGAAGAGGCTGATAAAATTATTTTTCTTGTTGACGGTAAAGAAGGAATTAATCCTATTGATTATGATATAGCAAATGTTTTAAGAAAAAGTGGTAAGGAAATTTTTCTTGCGGTAAATAAATTGGATTCTCCTGAAAAATTTATTAATGCTTCTGATTTTTATTCACTTGCTATAGGAGAACCTTTTAGTATATCTGCATTACATGGTTCAGGCGGAGTCGGAGATCTTTTGGATGCAGTTACTAAAGATTTTGGTTATATAAATGAAGAAGATGATAAATCTGAAAATATTCGTATTGCCATTGTTGGAAAACCCAATGTCGGTAAGTCTTCTATTGTAAATGCTCTTTTAAATAAAGAGCGTGTTATCGTCTCTGATATATCTCGTACTACTCGTGATGCTATTGATT
>CANQOM010000181.1 GCA_947625445.1 Candidatus Gastranaerophilales bacterium | reverse complement strand
TCTGTGTTTTATCAAGTACACTTTTTTTATCTTCTACTTCTCTTGTTTTATCTGAAATTTGAGCATCATAATCGACGGAAGTTGTTTCTTCCGTGCTTGAAACAAATGAGTCTTCTTCAAAAGGAGTCGGTTCTATAGCGTTTTCAGGTTTATTTTCTGTTTCAATACTTTCTGCTGCTTTTATCATCTCTTGATAAAAACCGCTTGTTTTTACCCCATCTGCTATATTCATAAATAATCACTCCTAAATTATTATCATTAGTCTTTTTATCGGCATATTAATTTTCTTTCTTTAGGAAAATAATTATATTTTTAAAATATTGTTACAAATTTATTTTTTATACTTATGAGAATAAACTTCAAAATCAGAATATGATTTTAATCTGTCTTTAATAGCATCAAAGGTTAAAAATCCTGACTGTGCACCAAAATTTTCTACTACTGAGGCAGCATTAACTGAAGCATATGCCAAAGATTTTTCTATATCTCCGTCTGTTTTCTCAAAAGCAGCGGTAAACGTAGAGGCAAAAGCATCACCTGCCCCCAATGTACTAACTACCTTCGCCGGAAATTCATCACATTGATATATTCTTTTTCCGTCATATGCATAAACACCATTTTTTCCATCAGTAATTATAGTTACTATTGACTTACCCGAATTTATTTCCGTTAACATCTTTATAATATCGGGGTGAATTTTTTCTTTTGAAAACTTTTCAAACTTTGTATCTGGACGTACTTCAATTTCCGTAAGCATAGAAGCTTCATCTTTATTTAATATAATAATCTCAGCAGTTTTTAGAATTTTATAAAGGTGTTTCTTCCCTTGTTTTATAGAACTTGTACCAACATTAATTGCAAGATTTACATGATTATCCTCGGCAAAAAAAGCAACATCATCTAATAATTTTGTAGAATTTCCATTTAAAGGTGCTAAATATAGCCATTTTGAATGTTTTATTGAATCAAAATTTATATCACATAATTCAAGATTAGCATTAGCCCCCCTATGAGCCAATACAGTTCTGTCACCTTGAAAACTAGTCAAAATAATTGAAAATCCTGTTTTATATTCTTTACTTATAACAACATTTGATGTATCAACATTAAAATGTTTTAATGTTGATAATATTTTTTGTCCCTGAACTTCATCACCAATTTTAACAATAGTAGAAGTATTTAAACCTAAATGAGCAAAATTTGAAGCAGTATTAATTCCGCCACCGCCAGTCTGAAAATCAAAATTATCTATTTCAATTTTTGCTCCGTAAGGATATGCCATAAATTCTTTTTTTGAATTAACACTACTTACCGATACTATATTTGCTTTATCTGTTTCTATAAATGCATCTAATGTTGCACTTCCTACTGTTATTACATCAAACATAATTAATCCTCTACACTGTTATAAAGTATTATACACTAATTTGCTCTCGGATGTGCAAGATTATATGATTGTTTTAATCTCTCCGTTGTAACATGCGTATAAATCTGAGTATTACTAATACTGGAATGCCCTAAAAGTTCTTGAACAACTCTTAAATCAGCACCGTTTTCCAATAATTTTGTTGCAAAACTATGTCTAAAAACATGCGGTGTTACGTGCTTTGGAAGCTCTATTGCTTCTACCGCATCTTTTATTGCATTTCTTATAGATTGTGTTTGAAGTCTATAGCCTGTTTTATTTATAAATAAAGGGCTATCTGGTTCTATAGCCGAATCTTTACAAATTAGATATCTGACAGTCTTTATATAATTTTCAACAAATTTTTTTGCTCGTTCAGAAACTAAAACTATTCTTTCTTTAGCACCTTTTCCAAAAACTTTTATTTCATTTTCTTCCAGATTTAAATTTTCAAAATTTAAATTGGTTAATTCAGAAACTCTCATTCCTGTTGCATATAACAGTTCTAAAATTACTCTGTTTCTATACCCGGCAGGTGATTCCATTTTTATATTATCAAATATTTTTTCCATTTCACTTTCAGTTAAAAATTCAGGCAGTGTTTTACCTCGCTTAGGTGCGTGAACTCCTAATGCAGGATTTGTTTCTATAATTTTTTCTCTGTATAAAAATCTGTAAAATGTCCTTAATGCAGAAATTTTACGTGCCAATGTAGTTTTTGAATAATTAAATTGCTTTATATATGCTAAATATTCACTTATTGTTTTATGAGTAACTTCTTCAATATTTATCCCGTCAAGCCAAACCAAAAAACTCAATATATCAGAACCATACGACATTATTGTATATTTTGAATAATTTTTTTCCACTTCTAAATATAATTTAAATGATTGTAAATATCTTTTAGAATTTTCTCTCATATTTATGCTTAATCCGCTACATATTCTCGGACATCTTATTACATATTAAAATTGTAAAAAAAATTTAACAAAAAATCAATTATTTTAACTTATCATCTCATGTTGTTAAGTTTTGTTAACAAGAATAAAATTATCAAAAGCATGACAGAGAAACGATTTTAGAAAATATTTTTAATCAACATTTTGTTTACTAAACAAAATGTTGTACGGAATAGAAAGTTTATATATAATGAATATAGTGTTTTGAATCTTTAATAAGCAAGGAGTACTTGAAAATAAATAAATGGACAAAGTAGAAGAAAATCTTAAAAAGATTCAAGCACAAATCGCACCTTATAAACCAACAATAATAGCAGTAACTAAATACTTTGATGAGAAACAAATCATAAAATATTATGAATTGGGTTTTCGGGATTTTGGAGAAAACAGAGTAAAAGACGCTCTGTTAAAGATAAAAAAACTTCCTGAAGAAATAATACAAAACAGTAAGTTCCACTTGATAGGACATTTGCAAACAAACAAAGTAAAGCAAGCTATCGGTAATTTTGATATCATACATTCAGTTGATACAAAAGAATTGGCGGAAGTTATATCAAAAGAAGCTAAGAAGAAGGGGATAGTACAAAATATACTTCTTCAAATAAATAATGCGAGAGAAGAACAAAAATCAGGATTTTCCCCGGAAGAAATAAAAGAGCAATTTAAATATATTATAGGACTAGAATCCATTAAAGTTTTAGGTGTAATGAACATGGCGCCTATTGATAGCACCGATGAAGAATTACATAAATTATTTAAGAATATCAAACAAATAAACGATGCCTTACAATTTGAAAATGGAGTAGAATTAAAACAGATATCGATGGGCATGAGCAGAGATTTCAAAATAGCACTTGAAGAAGGTGCAACAATGATAAGACTTGGAAGAATACTATTTGAATAATACTTAGGAGGAAGAAAAATTGGCAGTTGCAGACAAATTTAAATCAATTATTGATTTTTTAACATCAGGTTTTGATGGAAGAGAAGACAGTATTTACAGTGAAATGATGGAAGAAGCTGATGAATATCCGGTCCAGGATAATTTAGCTTTAAATCCTTCTTATTCACAAACGGAGCAAAAAATGCAAAATACAAAAGTTGTTTCACACCCTAATTTCAGAGGTTATGAAGTAATGGTTTGTGAACCTCGTTCTTACGAAGATTCTATTTCTATCGTAAAACATTTAAAAGACAGAAAAACAGTTGTTTTAAATCTGCATCTTTTAGATAAAGAACAAGCATTAAGGATAGTAGACTTCCTTTGCGGAGCTACTCATGCATTGTCAGGCAGCCAGCAACAGAGCGACGCGC
>CANQOM010000180.1 GCA_947625445.1 Candidatus Gastranaerophilales bacterium | reverse complement strand
CTGCATATCTTACTATATCGTAATTGGTATTTTGTCTGCATTGAGCAGTAATAACTTTAGCACAAAGTTCTTCATTTTCTTCCCATAGCCCAAAATATGTTCCAATGTCTTTAGGACTTCCTATCTCTTTTAAAGTTAATACATCCGGCCAAAAAGAATACATAAAACCAGAATTATCCTTTTCTAATTCTTTTCTTAAAAGAATTGCCGTATCTATCAACAATTCTTCTTTTTCTTCTTGAGTTGCATATTTGTGGCTTTTCGGATATTGAAAAGTTTCAAATACATAATTAGGCATTGGTTCGATTTTTAGACCTTTTTGATGATTAATTTCAGGTGCCCATTGAAGTACTCTGGTAAATCCTAAATCATGAAGAATATCTTCAGCTCTTCTTGTACCTTCAACCGTCGCAGCTAATGATAAAGTAGGTAAATCTTTATGGGCAGCAAAAATACCGCCTAAATCCTGCATTACAAATGCAAAACCCGAATTATCATGTCCCTTTTGTTGGGAACGCATCAATTTTAAGGCTATCGACGGGTGTAAATATTTCTTTGATTTTATTGCGCCTATTCTACACATACATTGATATTGTCGTACTGACCTAAGTATATGTCAAGCAAAATATTTTATTTTTTAAAAAAACATTTGTTAAGAAATGTTAATCAATATAAAACCAATTTAGCAATTTCTCAAAAAAAAATTACTTTATATAAGAGTAGACAGTTAAACGAAAGGAGATTAAAACAGGTTCAAAAAAACATAGGAGGCTCTGTTAAGAGAACACAAATAAACTTTAATCAGCCATTTTAGGCAAAATGATTAAAAACAAGTTTTTTTTACAATCTCTCTCTTAATATCCTCGTGTTTATTTGATGTTTGCAATCTCTGCAAACATTTTTTTTTGCTATTATAAGTGTATGGAAAAATTCATTATAAAAACATTGGGATGTAAGACAAATCAGGTAGAATCAGCTCTTATTGCTGAAATTATGTCTTCTAACGGTTTTATAGAAGTTGATAATATAGATGAAGCTGATTATTATATTCTTAATACATGTTCTGTCACTCATATTGCGGATAATAAAAATCTTGGATATATAAAAAGGGTAAAAAGAGAAAATCCAAAAATTAAAACAGTTATTACAGGGTGTATGGCTCAGCTTGAGAGAGAAAATCTTTTAAAAAATCCTCTGATAGATTTTGTTATAGGAAATTATGAAAAAAATGACATAGTAAAAATTCTTGAAAAATCACAAAAATACTGTGTTTCAGACATATTTTCACATAATAATTTCAGGTATGAAAAACTTCATCAAACTCATAGAACAAGAGCATCTGTTAAAATTCAAGACGGATGTAATAATAGGTGCAGTTATTGTACCATTCCTTTTGCAAGAGGAAAAAATCGTTCTAACACAGTTGAAAATATTATTGAACAAATAAATATATTTTCAGATGAAGGTTATAAAGAAACAGTATTAACCGGAATCCATATTGGACAGTGGGGAGAAGATTTTGAAGAAAAAAAGAATTTAAAATTTTTATTGGAAGAAATTGAAAAAACAAAAATAAACCGATATAGGCTTGGTTCTTTAAATCCGCTCGAATTAGATAAAGATTTCATTGATTTTCTTTCTCAGTCTAAAAAGTTTTGTCCTCATTTTCATCTTTCTCTTCAATCTGTATGTGACAAAACTCTAAAAAACATGAACAGAATGTACAGTTCAGAAAATATTATCAATCTTGTAAAATACATAAACGAAAAATTCGATAATGCATTTATAGGCAGTGATATCATAGTTGGATTCCCGGATGAAACTGATGAAGATTTTGAGATTACCCGTAATAACTTAGAAAAAATAAACCTTTCTAAAATACATGTTTTCCCATATTCAAGAAGAAAAGGAACGATTGCAGATAAACTATCCAACCAAATTAAAACTGAAGAAAAAAAACGCAGAGTTTCAATAATACAAACGATTTCTGATAATAAATTAAATCAATTTTTTAAACGTAATACAGGCAAAGTAAGTGAAGTTATAATAGAAAAAATTCGAGATAAAAAAACAAATCTTTTAAAAGGGGTAACTAAAAACTATATAAATGTATTAATTGAAGGTGATGATAAATTTAAAGATACGCTACAACAAGTAAAACTAACAGGTTTGTCTGAATCTAAAGAAAGAATGAGAGGGGAAATAATTTGTCAGTGACTTTTTTAAAAGATTACAAAGCAAACAATTAAGCCATTGAAAAACTTTTGAGTCTGCATCCGTAGCAAAGTGAAGTGTGAACAATTTTATGGTTGCGATTAGTGAAATTGCAGACGGACAAAGTCCGCTATGCGAGGTCAAAAGCGAATACAAAATGATGACTAAAGAAATGGTAAAGCTGAGTGTAAAGCAATTTCAAGATATAAAGCAGATGACTTGGACACTAGATTAAATATTTAAAATTATCCGAGGAAAAATTTAATCTGAGAAATTTGACTTAACATAATAACATCATTAATTTACATAATTACTTTTTATATGGTACGATTTATATAGTTGAGTCGAGATATAAAGGGATATTTTTCATGCGTTACGTACCGTTGCATGTACACTCTGAATATAGCTTATTGGATGGAGCAATTAGGAATAAAGAACTAATTAAGTTTGCGCAAGAAAAAAATTTTGAAGCAGTTGCCGTAACTGACCACGGAGTTATGTACGGAGCTATGGAATTATACAGGCTCGGAAAAGAAAACCAATTTAAAGTACTGTTAGGTTGTGAATTTTATGTTCTTCATGGTGATATAAAACAAAAAGACCCAAATAACAGAGAACTTTTTCACCTTGTTTTAATAGCAAAAAATAATACAGGATATCAAAACCTTGTAAAATTGGTAAGTATAGCCCATATTGACGGGTTTTATTATAAGCCGAGAATTAACAGAGAAATTCTTGAACAACATAGTGAAGGGTTAATATGCCTTTCAGCGTGTGTGCAAGGTGAAATCGTTCAGGAAATCTTAAACGGAAACAAAGAAGGGGCTAAAAATACCGCAAAATATTACAAAAATCTGTTTAAAGATGATTATTATATTGAACTTCAAGACCATAGATTAGATGAACAAAAAAGGTCAAATCCGGAACTGATTAATATAGCCAAAGAGCTCGACATCCCGCTTGTTATTACAAATGATAGCCACTATTTAAGAAAAGAAGATGCAACTTGGCATGATACACTTTTATGTATTCAAACAAATGCTCTTAAAGAAGAAGAAAAAAGATTTAGATTCCCAAATAATGAATTTTATGTTAAAACTCCCGAAGAATTAAGAGAAACATTCAGATGGATGGATGCAGATTTATTTGAAGAAGCGATTGAAAATACGGCAAGAATAGCAGACAAATGTCACGTTATGATAAAAATGGGTGAAAATATTCTTCCTTCTTTTGATGTTCCAAAAAATCATACAATAGCTTCCTATCTTAATTTTCTTGTAAGAAAAGGTTTAGATGAAAAATATAAAGAAATCACCCCTGAAATTGAACAAAGATGTAAATATGAGCTGGAAATAATTAATAAAATGGGGTTTGATGCATACTTCCTTATAGTATGGGATTTTATAAATTATGCCAAAACTCACGGAATACCAGTAGGGCCCGGAAGAGGTTCCGCAGCAGGAAG